>JASHPP010000517.1 GCA_030038035.1 Trebonia sp. | reverse complement strand
GAGCGGCACGTACGGTGCACCGGGCGCCGCCCGTCCAGGCGCGCCGCGCCCGGGTGCTCCCCGGCCGGTCGCTCCCGGGCAGCGCGGCCAGCGTCCGGGTCCGCGGCCTGGTAACAACCCGTTCAGCTCGACGGCGACCGGCATGGGTGCCACCCCGCCCGCGCGCCCCGGCTTCGGTGCCGACCGCCCCGACCGCGACCGCGACAGGGACCGCGTCGACCGCGGTGACCGCGGCGACCGCGGTCCGCGCCCCGGCATGCCCGGCGCGTCCGGCCCCGGGGCGGGCCGTCCCGGCGGCCGTGGCCCAGGCCGGCCGGGTCTGCCGGCCGGCCCTGCCGGTGCTGGCTTCGGAGGTGACGGCGGTCCGCGTCCGGGCGGCCCGCGTCCCGGCGGCCCGCGACCGAGCCCGATGAACATGCCGTCCCGCCCCATGGGCCCTGGTGGCTCCGGCGGTCCCGGCGGTCCCGGCGGCCGGGCGGGCGTCGGCGGCGGCCCAGGCGCCCGTGGTCCCAGGCCTGGCGGCCCGGGGGCCGGCGCGGGTCCGCGTCCTGGCGGCGGCCGGACGACCGGCGCCGGTCCGCGTCCCGGCGGCGGCGCCGGCCCGCGCTCCGGCGGTGGTCCCGCCGGCGGCGCCACCGGCGGTGGCGGCGGTGCGCCGGCGCGGCCAGGCGGCAGGGGCAGGGCAGGCGGCGGTACGGCTGGCGCGTTCGGACGCCCGGGCGGCAAGCCGAGCCGCGGCCGTAAGTCGAAGAAGCAGCGGCGGCAAGAGTTCGACAACATGCAGGCCCCGACGATCGGCGGCGTGCAGGTCCCGCGCGGCAGCGGCCAGGTCATCCGGCTCAGCCGCGGGGCAAGCCTGAGCGACTTCGCCGACAAGATCGGCGCGAACCCGGCGAGCCTTGTGCAGGTGCTGTTCCACCTCGGCGAGATGGTCACGGCCACCCAGTCGGTGAACGACGAGACGCTCCAGCTGCTCGGTGCCGAGCTGAACTACAACGTCCAGGTCGTCTCGCCCGAGGAGGAAGACCGCGAGCTGCTCGAGTCGTTCGACATCGAGTTCGGCGAGGACGAGGGCGACGAGGCCGACCTGCGGCCGCGCCCGCCGGTGGTCACGGTCATGGGTCACGTCGACCATGGCAAGACCAAGCTGCTCGACGCCATCAGGCACACGAACGTGGTCGCGCGCGAGGCTGGCGGCATCACCCAGCACATCGGCGCCTACCAGGTGACGACCGAGGTCGACGGCGACGAGCGGAAGATCACGTTCATCGACACCCCCGGCCACGAGGCGTTCACCGCCATGCGTGCCCGCGGCGCAGAGACCACCGACCTGGTGGTGCTCGTCGTGGCGGCGGATGACGGCGTGAAGCCGCAGACCACCGAGGCGCTGAACCACGCGCAGGCGGCCGGCGTGCCGATCGTCGTGGCGGTCAACAAGATCGACAAGGAGGGCGCCGACCCGCAGCGGGTGCGGGCGCAGCTGACCGAGTACGGGCTGGTCGCCGAGGAGTTCGGCGGCGACACGCAGTTCGTGGACGTGTCCGCCACGAAGCTGATCGGCATCGACGCGCTGCTCGAGGCGATCATCCTCACCGCGGACGCCGCGCTCGACCTGCGCGCCAACCCGGACCAGGACGCGCAGGGCGTGGTGATCGAGGCGCAGCTCGACAAGGGCCGCGGCCCGGTGGCCACCATGCTCGTGCAGCGCGGCACGCTGCACATCGGCGACTCGATCGTGGCTGGCGACGCCTACGGCCGGGTCCGGGCCATGCTCGACGAGAACGGCAGCCAGCTGACCGAGGCGCTGCCGTCCCGGCCGGTGCAGGTGCTCGGCCTCACCGCGGTCCCCGACGCCGGCGACAACTTCCTCGTCGTCTCCGACGACCGGGTGGCCAGGCAGATCGCCGAGCGCCGCGAGGCGCGCGAGCGGACCGCCCAGTTCGCCCAGCGCCGCAGAAGGGTCACGCTCGAGGACCTGGAGTCGGCGCTCAAGGCCGGCGAGCGCGAGGAACTGCTGCTGATCATCAAGGGCGACGTGTCCGGCTCGGTGGAAGCCCTGGAGGACGCGCTGCTGAAGATCGACGTCGGCGAGGAAGTCAGCCTGCGGGTCATCGGCCGCGGGGTCGGCGCGATCACGCAGGACGACGTGAACCTGGCCATCGCGTCCGACGCCGTGATCATCGGCTTCAACGTCCGGCCGGCCGGCCGGGCGGGTGAGCTCGCACAGCGCGAGGGCGTGGACATCCGCTACTACTCGATCATCTACCAGGCGATCGAGGAGGTCGAGGCCGCGCTCAAGGGCATGCTCAAGCCTGAGTTCGAGGAGGTCCAGCTCGGTACCGCCGAAGTCCGCGAGGTCTTCCGTGTGCCGCGGGTCGGCAACATCGCCGGCTGCATCGTCCGCTCCGGCGCGATTCACCGCAACAGCAAGGCGCGGCTGATCCGCGACGGCGTGGTGATCTCCGACCACCTCACGGTCGAGTCGCTGCGCCGGTTCAAGGACGACGTGACCGAGGTCCGCGAGGGCTACGAGTGCGGCATCGGCGTCGGCTACAACGACATCAGGATCGAGGACGTCATCGAGACCTTCGAGATGCGGGAGAAGCCTCGTACATAGCGGCGCTGACGATGGACGTGCTGCTTGGCGACGTCCGCTCGCTGAAGCAGAAGCGGGCCGTCGTCCGGCCGCTCGTCGCGGAACTGCGGCGCCGGTACCCCGGCGTCGCGGTCGCCGAAACAGGTCATCTCGACCTGCACCGGCGTGCTGAAATCGGGGTGGCGGTGGTGTCCGCCACCGCGGGCAACGCCACCGCGGTGCTCGACGAGTGCGAGCGCCTGGTCGCGGCGCGGCCGGAGATCGAGCTGCTGTCGGCGAGGCAGCGGCTGTTTACCGAAGAGGAGTGACCGACCATGGACGCCGCCCACACGCGTCGTCTCGCCGAGCGGATCAGCAAGATCGTCGCCCAGATGCTTGAGCGCCGGATCAAGGACCCGCGGCTGGGTTTCGTCACCGTCACCGAGGCGCGGCTGACCAGCGACCTGCGGGAGGCGACGGTCTACTACACGGTGTACGGCTCGCCTGAAGAGCAGGCCGAAACCGCGCAGGCGCTGCGCAGTGCCACCGGTGTCATCCGCTCGGAGGTCGGGCGGCAGATCGGGCTGCGGCACACGCCGTCGCTCGAGTTCGTCGCCGACGTGCTCCCTGACAGCGCGCGCCGGATCGACGACCTGGTGGCGGCCGCGCGGCAGGCCGACGCCGAACTCGCCCGCACCCGCGAGGGCGCGCAGTGGGCAGGCGACCCGGACCCCTACCGCAAGCCGGCCACCGAGGACGACTGGGACGACGAGGACGAGGACGGGGACTGGGACGCGGCGGATGCCGGCGACGACCGGGCCGGCGAGGACGAGCGGCAGGCGTGACCACTGACGGCGGCGCCGGGCGATCCAGATCCACGGCGGTCGCCCCGCCGGACGGCATCGTCGTCGTCGACAAGCCCGGCGGCATGACCTCACACGACGTGGTGGCCCGGGTCCGCAGGCTGGCCGGGACCCGCCGCGTCGGTCACGCGGGCACGCTCGACCCGATGGCGACCGGCGTCCTGGTCGTCGGGGTGGAGAAGGCGACGCGGCTGCTCGGGTACCTGTCGCTGTCGCGGAAGGAGTACGCGGCGACCATCCGGCTCGGCCAGTCGACCACCACCGACGACGCCGAGGGGGAGCCCGCCGGCGGCACGCCCGCGGCCGGCCTTCCGCGAGCGGCGCTCGACGCCGGGGTGGCCGCGCTGACCGGAGAGATCTCCCAGGTCCCGCCGCGCGTGAGCGCGATCAAGGTCGGCGGCACGCGCGCGTACAAGCTGACCAGGGCCGGCGCCGCGCCGGAACTGCCGCCCCGCCCGGTGACCGTCTACGCGTTCGCGATCACCGGCGTGCGCCCGGCCGGCGACTGCCTCGACGTGGACGCGACGATCCGCTGCTCGAGCGGCACCTACATCCGCGCGCTCGCCCGCGACCTCGGCGGCGCGCTTGGCACAGGGGGGCACCTGACGGCCTTGCGCCGTACTTCGGTCGGGGCCTACACGATCGCACAGGCCCGGACCTTGGCTCAATTGTCCGAACGATTCGTCGTGACTCCCCTGGCCGAAGCCGCCGCGGCGACCTTCCCGCGGGTCGACCTGACTGCGGACGACGCCCGCCGCCTGGCCAACGGCGCCCGCATCCCGGTGCCCGCCCCGATAGCGCCCGCCGGCACACCCTCGGCCACGCCCTGCGCCGCCGTCCCCCCCGCGACGGCCTCCTCCGTCGCAACCCCGAAAACCCCGCTGGCAGCCTTCGCCCCAGATGGCGCTCTAGTCGCGCTAGTCACCGAAGAAGCGGGCCGCCTGCGCTCCCTGGCCGTCTTCGCTGCCCCGATTCCCGGCCTGCCGGCGACATAGGACTTGCCCGAAGGCCCTCCCCGCAGCCCGCACCCCCACTGCCAGGTCGGGGACCGCTCCGGGCCGGTAAGGTCCCGGCGGCTATTGGCGGCGGGGCCACGCCACCAATGGACTTGCAATGCCAGGGACTTAAGCCGCCCGGCCTGCCGGCGGACAAACCACCCATACCGGGCGCGGTCCGCGGACGCTGTCAAGATAGGACCCGAGCGGCATCCGGAAATCGGTATAAAACGGGCAATAAAGCTGCGGCCCGGGTCCTAAGTTCCCGGTGCCGTCCCACTATCTGAGACGCCCGCCGGCCAGCCGCCCGCGCCCCGGCCAGCCTGCCGCGCCCTTGCCGCACTGCTCACACGCACATCAGCTGTCCAGGTGACATGCACCCGAGGGAGCGGCGACGCAGCCCCTTAACTGGCCTCGTCTGATCGGGTTCCCCGGGCCTGCCCGCCGCTGCGCCCGGCCGCCCGGGCAACCGCGTGAGTACCCAGCCCGCACCCGCCAGCCGGCATCAGGGCCCGCGACCCGCAAGGGGCCGCGAGCCCTGATCTTGTTGTCAACCCGGCACACGGCGTGTCATGCGGGGACGGGCGCCAAGTGCCCCACCGGGGGGGAATCAGGGCCGCAAGCGCCCGGCATCCTCGGCCGGTTGTGACCTGAGCGCGGGGCCGCACCGGGGATGGCTAGGCTTAATCCGGAGCGAAGGAGGAGCGAAGAGTCGTGTACCGCTGGTACGGCCTTGACGATGTGCCCGCTGGCTGGGGCGAGTCCGTCGTCACGATCGGCAAGTTCGACGGCGTGCACCGGGG
>JASHPP010000516.1 GCA_030038035.1 Trebonia sp. | reverse complement strand
GGGTGGACGATCTTGCCTGACCAGACCCAGCTGCCGGACTCGTTCCAGCGCAGCTTGCTCATGTGGCCGAGCGCCACGTCATCCACGTCGATGAGCACCTCGTCCTTGCGCTGCCTGTTCCATACCTGAAAGCCCGTGTAGCGGGGGTTGGTCAAGATGGCGCGGACCGCGAACTTGTTCCACGCGATGCCGCAGCGATGCGGGTTGCGCTGGGGGTCGTGGGCGGCCGGGCACAGGATGCGATCGCGGGTGAGCCCTTCAGCGATGGCGTAGATCCCGCGGCCAGCAGTGAACTCGGCGTAGATCCGGCGCACTACAGGGACGGCTTTGGTGTCGATGTCCAGCCGGTGCAGCCGCTTGCCGTCGGCGGCTTTGGCCGGGTTGGGGTGCGGGCCGGCGTCGGCGATCACGTACCCGTAGGGCGGGCGTCCCCCAAGGAACCGGCCCTGGTCTTTGGCCTGGGCGGCCATGGCGGTGCGGACGCGGATCTTGATCCGGTTCCGCTCGCCCTTGCTCATCGCGCCGAACACGGACATGACCAGGTCGTGGGCCTCGTTCTTCGGATCGATGGGACCGCCGACCTCGGGCACCCACAGCGGGACGCCGTAGTGCTCGAAGAGCAGGAACGTCAGGCCGTACTGGTTGCCGTAGAACGCCCGGTGCGGCTCGCCGATCACCACGGCGTCGAACCCGCGGCCCGGGTTCTTCAGCTCGCCGAGCAGGTCCCTTGCCCGCGGGCGGCGCTGCCAGGGGATGGAGCACTTGTCGACGTCGAAGAACTCGGTGACGATCACCCCGCCGTGCGACTCGATGAGCGCGCGGGACCGGGTGAGCTGCCTGGCCCGTGAGGATTCGGGGTCTTGCTGGTCCTCGGTGGATACCCGGCCGTAGAACGCGAAGCTGATCATTCCGCGGCTCCTTGCGGGTTGTCGTGGCCGTTGAGCTGATCGAGTGCCTTGAGCAGAATCCGGAGCAGCGCCGCTGCCGCGCCGGGCGTGAGCGGGGGCGGTTCGTCGGGCAGGACCACCCGGATGTCCTCGTCGGCTGACGGTCTCCGCTTGGCCCGGCCCGGGCCTGACCTGGGCCTGCCATCGTACGGCCGGTTTCTCGTTCTGGGAGGCGCTGAGCAGGCCTTTTTCTTCTCTGCGCGGCTACTCATTACTGGCCGTCCGGCTACACCGGGACCTGTGGATAACGTGTCCCTGCGTTTGTCTCCCGATTTGTCTCCGCGCGTTTACGTACAGACACGCGCGAGACAGAGACAGAGACAGTCGGGAGAGACAATTACTCATCGTGAGGCTCCTCCGGGTAGGCCGCGCGCCAGCGGCCCCAGCCGGCCTGAACGGCCCGGCCGTCCTCGGCGAACTGGGCGAGATAGCGGTACACGGTGGAGCGGCCCATGCCGGTAGCCCGCATGAGCTCGGCGATGTCTGATCCCTGCTCGGGGGCGGCGCACAGCGCGGCCCAGAGCGCGGCTTCGAGCGCGTTGGCTTCGTACCCTTGCGGCGCGATGCGGCGATCAGATCTGCTGGGTGCTACCCGCACCTGGCAGGATCGTGCCTGCTGGCGGCGGCGGCCCCGCATCAGGGTGGTCCCCTAGTCATTAGGGGCGTGTTCCCCGGTTATGTGCGCGATGACCAATGAGCCAGGCATCCAAGGTCTTCAGCGCAGATAACGGTGGCTACTTGTGCGCTACCGTAGTCCCTCATACCTTGGTCGTCAGCTTGATGCCTCTCCCGGCAAGCTACTCAAGCAGCGGCTCTTACCGCTCCTGTGGCGAGGTAGTCGCGCAGCCGCTGTGCGCGGGGCTGGCCGACGTGGAGTTGCGCGCGGATCGCGCGGACCGAAGGAACTCGATCCCGCGCAAGCTGCTCAGCAAAGAACTCGGCAGCCCGTTCCTGTAGTGGGTCGGCTTGCCCGCCGACGCGGCCACCGTCCGCTTGGACCTGAGAACATCGGATGACCATCATGAGGAGCTCGTAGGAGCCGACCAGTGCCACCGCCGGCCAGGCAGCCACGGCGGCACCGACCGGGCCATGCCCCAAACTGTGTGCCAAGTTGGCCGCGATACCCAAGCCGAGAAGCCACCGCGCCAGCGCGGACACCCGCGCACCTCGCCGCGCTGAGTCCAGCATCACCATCGAACTGGCATAGATCAGGCCGTCCACGGTGAGCGGAATCAGACGAGCCGTCCAGCCCGTCTCACCATGCGCCCGGACAAGGTCACCCGCGTGCTCGTAGGACACCACGGCAGCGATGGCGGCCACGCCGATCACCGCCATCGCGGTTGACCACCTGATGATCCGGTCAGCCGCGGTCATCGGGCACCACCGTCAAGCGCAAACTCACACGTCAAGAGGCATGAGCGTGGGCTTTTTGGTGCAGTCGGTCCCTACAGTGCGACTCCCAGAGACACTCGCCGAACCACACCCCAGACCCGACCCTTCAACCCGATCTGCGTAAAGGTCGCTCGCCGTCGACCACGCTCCTGGGTGCGGGCTTGGCCCGGCGGAAGAAGGCGCGGAAGAAGGCGGAGCACCATACTGGCCGAACATCCTTCACCTGTAGGGCTTAGCTTGGCCGACGGTGGAAAGGATGACTCAACCCCAGCCAGGCACCGAGAGTCGTCTCTCTTGCACTCCCGGGTTTCATCCTTAAGCTCGAGGGGTAAGGCGTGGTGGCGAGCGTGCTCGACTACAGATGCTCCGCCACGTCATCCCAGCTCATCCGAAGGTGACCGGACGACGCGTAGGACCGGTGACACGGGCGTCAAAACTACTGCCTGCTGCGTTTACTAGTTGGGATGGGTGATACTTGACTTGAGTCTAGGTGCCGTGTCATCTTGCCAAGGAGGTGTAGCCATGAGCGTGCAGGAAGCTGTGGTGTTGCTAGGGGGGGCCGAGCCCGCTCGCAGTCATCTAATGGCAGAGGTACACGAGCGAGTGACCATCACCGATCACCGCGTTGGCTGGTCTGTGGTCTTCGAGGACCAACCGCTTGCCGCGCAAGGGGTTACTCGCGAAGCTGCCATTGACGGCATGATAGATGAGCTTCGCTTGTACTCAGCATCATGGCCAACTCTTGCCCGCACCCCCGAGCATGCCGGTAACTGGCCTCTAGCGCAACTCGTTGCCGTGTCAACGGATGCGCAGCTTATCGAGTGGAT
>JASHPP010000515.1 GCA_030038035.1 Trebonia sp. | reverse complement strand
CGGGAGCCGATGGCGGCAAGCAGCGGCCGGGCGGCGGCGAACGCCTCCTCCGGGCCGCCGACCATGATCGTGAGCGACCGGGCCCTGGCCCCGGCGACGCCGCCGGACACGGGCGCGTCGATCAGCGTCACGCCCGCGGCCAGCGCCCGCTCGGCCAGGTCCCTGGTCCGCGCCGGGTCCGAGGAGCTCATGTCGATGACCATGCTGCCCGGCGGACGGCTGGCGAGCAGGCCGCCGGGCAGCAGCACGTGCTCGACCACGTCGGAGTCGGGCAGCATCAAGATGACCGCGCCAGCGCCCGCGCCGACCGCGGTCAGCGCAGGCGCCGCGGTGAACCCGTCGAGCCCGGCGATCACCCGCATGACCTCGGCCGAGGCGTCGAAGCCCTGGACGTGATACCCGGCCGCGACCAGGTGCCTGGCCATCGGCATGCCCATGTTGCCGAGGCCGACGAACCCGACGCGCTCGGCCGTCGCCGGGGCGGTCATCGCGCGTCCTTCGCACCGTCGGCCGCCGGCGAGAACAGCCGGACGCCGCCGGCCAGGTCGCCGATCGCGTCCACCACCCGGTTGCTGATCTTGTCGCCGTAGCCGAGGTTGCCCGCCGCCCCGAACGAGGCGAGCGGGCCCGCCGCGTTCAGGCACGGCACGCCGAGTTCCCTGACGTGGTCGACGTACAGCACGACGTCCTTGGTCATCAGCGCGCTGGTGAGGCCGCCCTCGAGGTAGTCGCCCTTGATGATGCGGGGGAAGCGGTTGAGGGTGGCGTAGTTGACCCCGCTGCTTGAGTTGATCACGTCGAGGACCGCCGCCAGGTCGAGCCCGGCCTTGCGCGCGGCGACCATCACCTCGGCGGTGGCCGCCAGGCTGACCGCGTTGAGGAAGTTGTTGAGCAGCTTGGTGCTGTGCCCCGCGCCGGACTCGCCCATCAGCACGACCTTCGACGCGATCGGCTCGAACACCCAGCGGATGGCGTCCAGGGCGGCGGCGGACCCGCCGGCCATGATCGTGAGCGTGCCCTGCTCCGCGGCCGCCGCCCCGCCGGAGATCCCCGCGTCCAGGTACTCCACGCCGAGTGCGCCAAGGGCGGCGTGGATGCGCCTGGTGGAGGCGGGCGCCGCGGTGCTGAGGTCGATGATCACCTGCCCGGAGCGGGCCGCGGCGGCAAGGCCCCCGTCGCCGAGGACCACGCTTTCCACCACAGTGCTGTCCGGCAGCGACAGCAGCACGCACTCGCTCCCGGCGCAGACCTCCGCGGGCGAGCCGGCGGCGAGAGCGCCGGCGGCGGCGGCCTGGCCGTCCCGCACGTCGTACCCGACGACCGCGATGCCCGCCCCGACCAGGCGCCGGGTCATCCGCCCGCCCATGTTGCCGAGACCGACGAAGCCGACCTGTCTTCTGCTCACGTGCTACTCCTTCCCGGGTTGGTAGGTCCTGCGGTCGAGCGAGGCGAAGTCCCACGCCCCGGCCCCGCCGGAGGGGCGTACCGTGCTCATGATCGCCGCGCCGCCGTCCACGGAAACCACCTCGCCGGTCATGTACGCCGACTCCTCGCTGAGCAGGAACGCGGCGACCGACGCGATCTCGGCCGGGGTTCCGGCGCGGCGCAGCGGGCTGGTGGCCGCCCGCTGCCGCATGTCGTCCCGGCCGCCGGGGGCGGACTCGCCCGCCGGGAACAGGTTCGTCGGGACGATGCCAGGGGCGACCGCGTTCACGCGTATCCCGAGCGGCCCGCCGTACATGGCCGCGCCCCGCAGCAGGCCGAGGACCGCGTGCTTGGACGTCTGGTAGGCGATCAGGTCGGCGCTGCCGCGCAGGCTCGCGATCGAGGCGGTGAGCACGACGTTGCCTGCGGTGCCCTGCTCGCGGTAGCGGCGGAACGCGCCGCGCAGCCCGAGGAACACCCCGCGCACGTTGACGGCGATGACCCGGTCGAACTCGGCGACGTCCAGGTCGGGGAATCCGCCTGGCGAGCCCGGAATCCCCGCGTTGATGTGATGAAAATCAATTTTTCCGAACGCACGGGCTGCTTCGCCCAGGTACGCGTCGACATCCCGTTCGCGCGCGACGTCCGCCGCCACCCAGGCGCTGTCGCCTGGCAGGCTCTCCGCCACCGTGCGCGCCCCGTCGCCGTCGCGGTCCACGACGACCACGCGGCAGCCTTCCCCTGACAGCCGGCGGGCCGACGCGGACCCGAGCCCGCCGGCGCCCCCGGTCACGATCGCCACCTTGCCCGCGAGCCCGCTGAACACGCTAGTGCCCTCCTGTCTGCCGGCCTGCCCGGTCCGGCCGGTCTGCCTGCTCTGCCCGGACTGCCCCGCTTCATTCCCCGCTGCGCCGCGACTTGATCCGCTCCCGCCCGGCCCGCTCGTAGTTCTCCTCGGCGACCCCGATGTGCTGCCGGGCGGCGAGCGCGTCGCGCAGGTAGCGCTGCAGCGGGCTGGACAGCGCCAGCACCCGCCCGCCGCCGTACCTGAACAGGTCGGCGATCACGGCGGCGCAGGTCTCGACGGCGTACACCGAAGCCGCGGCCACGGCGGCGTGCACGCCGTCGGGCGTGCCGTCTCCCGCGCGCGCGGCCGCCCAGGAGGCCTCGACGGCGTCGCGGTGCACCAGCCTGGCCGCCCGGATCCTGGTATCCGCCCGGCCGAGCTCCTGATGGAAGACCGCGCGCTCGCTGAGCGTGGCGCCGCCGGGGAGCCGCGCCGTCCGGGCGGCCAGGCCGGTCACCTGGTCGAGCGCCCGGCGGGCGATGCCGACGCACAGCGGCGGCACTTCGTTGGACAGGAACACGTGCGCTTCCTGGTGGAACAGCGCGCCGCCGCGGCAGGCGCCGGCGGCCCGCTCGAAGGTCAGCTCCGCGGGGACGAAGACGCCGTCCAGCCGGAAATCGAAGCTGCCGCTGCCCTGCAGGCCCGCCACCCGCCAGTTGTCGATGACCTCGGCGGCTTGCGTCGGGACGACGCAGACCATCATGCGGTCCTCGTCCCCGGCCACCCGGAAGCCCCCGATCAGCCAGTCGGACTGCGCGATCGCGCTGGCGAACCCCCACCGCCCGCTCACCACGTAGCCGCCGGCCACCGGCCGTCCCGTGCCGCGCGGCCCCGGGGTCCCGACGATGAGCGGGCGCGGGCGGCCGGGCGCGAACACGCGGCGTGCCCCGGCGTCAGGCAGCCAGCCGGCGGCCGTCCCCGTGCCGCCGTTCCCGACCATGGCGGTCCAGGCCGTCGCGCTGTCGGCGTAGCCCAGTTCCTCCATCACGTCGCAGAACTCCAGCGGCGTCAGCGGCGTCCCGCCCAGCTCGGCGGGCGTCTTCAGCCAGAACACGCCCATCTCGCGCAGCGTCCGCACGGTCTGCGGCGGCAGCGTGCGCAGCTCTTCGGCCTGCTCACCGGCGGCCTCGAACTCCCGGCGGCGGCTGGCGATGCCGGCCAGCAGCTCCGCCCGGAGCGCGGCGCTGTCCACGCGGGCCGCGGGACGCCGCCGGTTACCGCTGGCTGGCGAGCTGGGTCTGCAGCTCGCCGAGCACCCGGTAGCAGCCGAGCACGCTGGCGATGCTCGAGTTCGGCTCGCGGCCCTGGCCGATCGCCGCGACGAACTCCCTGTCCTGCAGCTCGATGCCGTTGGTGGAGACGTCGACATGCGACACGTCGATCGGCTCCTCGCGGCCGGTCACCAGGTCGTCGTACCTGGCGATGTAGGTCCCGTTGTCGCAGATGTAGCGGAAGAAGCTACCGAGCGGCCCGTCGTTGTTGAAGCTGAGCGAGAGCGTGCAGATCTTCGCCGAGGGGGTCCGCAGCTGGATCGACATGTCCATCGCGATGCCGAGCTCGGGGTGGATCGGCCCCTGCACGGCGTGGGCGATCTGCGTCTGCTCGCCGGTCTGGTACTGGAACAGGTCGACGGTGTGCGCGGCGTGGTGCCAGAGCAGGTGATCGGTCCAGCTGCGCGGCTGGCCCGCGGCGTTCATGTTCGTCCGGCGGAAGAAGTAGGTCTGCACGTCCATCTGCTGGATGGCCAGCTCGCCCGCCAGGATGCGCCGCCGCACCCACTGGTGCGAGGGGTTGAACCGGCGGGTGTGCCCGACCATGCAGACCAGGCCGGTCTCCTGCTGCACGCGCGCGACCTCCTGCGCGTCCGGCCAGCTGTCGGCGACCGGGATCTCCACCTGCACGTGCTTGCCCGCGCGCATCGCGGCGATCGACTGCCGCGCGTGCAGCTGGGTCGGCGTGCACAAGATGACCGCGTCGACGTCGTCGCGGGCGAGGACCTCGTCCAGGTCGGTCGTGGCGTAAGCGACCTGGTACTTGTTCGCGACCTCCTCGGCCTGCTCAAGCCGGCGGCTGACCAGGGCCGTGACGGTCACGCCGTCGATGTTGGCCAGGCCGTCCAGGTGCTTGATGCCGAAGGCGCCGGTCCCGGCGAGCGCGATGCGCATGGCTGGTCCTCCTACAGGGGGGTCTCGGCGGACTGCAGCACGATGTGCCCGACCGCGGTGTTGGAGCCGGGGACGTGGTAGAAGCGGTACAGCTCCTCCGACTCCGGGCCGAGCGCGCCGCGCATGATCAGCCACATGACCAGCTCGATGCCCTCCGCGCCCGCTTCGCGCACGAACTCCAGGTGCTTGACCTGCGCGAGGCTGTCCGGGTCCTTGACCAGCCGGTCGAGGAACGCGGTGTCCCACGGCGTGTTGATGAAGCCGGCCCGCGGGCCTTGCAGCTGGTGGCTCATGCCGCCGGTGCCCCAGATGTGCACGTTGAGGTTCTCGTCGAACCGCTCCACGGCCCGGCGGATCGCCTTGCCGAGCATGAAGCAGCGGTGGGCGGTGGGCGGCGGGTACTGCACCACGTTCACCGCGAACGGGATGACCCGGGCCGGCCAGGCGGCGGGCTGGCCGTAGACGAGCGACAGCGGGACGGTCAGGCCGTGGTCGACCTCCATGGCGTACATCAGCGTGAGGTCGAACTCGTCGAGGATGAGCCCTTCGGCCAGGTGGGCCGCCAGGTCGGCGCGGCCCTGCACGACCGGCACCGGGCGGGGCCCGTACCCCTCGTCGGCCGGCGGGAACTCGTCGGCGCAGCCGAGCGCGAAGGTGGGCACGACCTCAGGGGTGAACGCCGACGCGTGGTCGTTGTAGACCAGGATGATGACGTCGGGCACGTTCTCCTTCGCCCACGCCTTCGTCCACTCGTAGCCGTCGAAGAGCGGCTTCCAGTACGGCTCCTGGGTCTTGCCGAGGTCGATCGCGGCGCCGACCGCCGGGATGTGGCTCGTGGTCAGCCCGTGCGTGATGCGAGCCATGCTCAGTCACCGTCCTTAATCGAGCGCCAGCCCTGCGGGGAACGGCCGCCGTGCAGCATCATCTGCTGGTAGTCGTCGATGTTCATCCCGGTCATCGTGCTGACCGCCTGCAGGTAGCTCAGCCCGTCCGTGGCGAAGATCTTCGCGAGGAAGTAGATCTGGCCGCCGAGGTCGATCATCTTGTTGTAGTCGCGGTCGAGCACCGCCTGCTTCTGCTCCTCCGACATCTTCGTCTGATCGAGGTAGGCGCGCTCGCCGGCCTTGAACCGCTCGCGGTTGGCTTCCTTCATCAGGCTCATGCAGAACTGGTTCAGCTCGTAGCCCTTTTTCGCGCGCTCCGCCGTGAACACCCGGGTGCCAGGGATGTCGTCGAACTCTGCGGTGTATGACGTCATGAGGCATCTCTTTCCCAGTACAGGCGCATCGGGTTGCCGACGAGCAGCCGGCGCTGCAGGTCATCGGTGGGCGCGATCCGCGGAATCAGGTCGACGAGGTCGCCCTCGTCGGGCATGTGGCTCTTCATGTTCGGGTGCGGCCAGTCGGTGCCCCAGATCACCCGGTCGGGGAACGTTCGCGCGATGTGCCTGGCGAACGGGACGAAGTCGTCGTACCCCGGCGGTCCGGAGACCGACAGCCGTTCGGCGCCGCTCAGCTTGGCCCACACGTTCTCATGCTCGTGCATGAGCCTGCGGAAGAGCGCGAAGCCGGGGCCGTCGACCGGCTGTGTCACGTCGGGCCGGCCCACGTGGTCGACGACGATCGTCGTGGGCAGGTGGGTGAACAGGTCCCAGCGCTCGGCCAGGTCGGGGGCTTCGAAGTAGATGACGATGTGCCAGCCGAACTCGGCGATCAGGTCGACCAGGCCCCGGTAGTACGCGTCCGGCTTGGGGTCGGCCAGCCGCCTGACGAAGTTGAAGCGGATGCCCCGCACGCCTGCCGCGTGCATGTCGGCGAGCTCGGCCCTGGTGACGCCCGGCCTGATCGTGGCCACGCCGCGGGCCCTGTCGCCCGCCGCGAGCAGGGCGTCCACCAGGGCGCGGTTGTCCGCGCCGTGGCAGGTCGCCTGGACGATCACGTTGCGCTCGAAGCCGAGGAAGTCGCGCAGCGCGAACAGCTTGTCCTTGGGGGCGTCCACCGGCGTGTACTTCCGCTCCGGGGCGTACGGGAAGACGCTCCCCGGGCCGAACACGTGGCAGTGCGCGTCCACCGCGCCCGTCGGCAGCACGTAGTCCGGCTTGCGGGGGTTCGCCAGGTAGACGAGCCAGTCGGCGTCCGGCTCGAAGGTGACGGTCATCGGCGGCCTTTCATCTGTCGTCCGTCACAGTCCCCGCGCGCGCAGCGCGGCATCAAGGCGCGGGTACACGCGCCGGGCGTTGCCAGCGTAAACCTTGGCCATGTCGGCCTCGGACAGGCCCGCCGCGTCGATGTACCGCTTGGTGTCGTCGAAGTAGAAGCCGGTCTGCGGGTCGATGCCCCGCACGGCGCCCACCATCTCCGATCCGAACAGGATGTTGCCGGTGTCGATGACGTTGACGAGCAGGTCGATGCCTGGCTGGTGGTAGACGCATGTGTCGAAGAACACGTTCCTCATCACGTGCTCGCTCAGCGGCGGCTTGTTCAGCATGTCGGCCAGCCCGCGGTACCGGCCCCAGTGGTAGGGGACCGCGCCGCCCCCGTGCGGGATCACCAGCCGCAGGCCGGGGAAGTCCGCGAACAGGTCGCCCTGGATGAACTGCATGAACGCCGTCGTGTCGGCGTTGATGTAGTGCGCGCCCGTCGCGTGGAACACGGGGTTGGCGCTGGCCGAGACGTGCACCATGGCGGGCACGCCGAGCTCGATCATCTTCTCGTAGACGGGGTACCAGTACTGGTCGGTCAGCGGCGGGCTTGTCCACCTGCCGCCGCTCGGGTCCGGGCTGAGGTTGCAGCCGACGAACCCGAGCTCGAGCACGCAGCGCTCGAGCTCGGCGATGGAGGCCTTCAGGTCGGCGCCTGGCGACTGCGGCAGCTGGCAGACGCCGATGAACGTGCCGGGAAACAGCCCGACCACGCGCGCGATGAGGTCGTTGCACGCCCGGGACCACTCGACGCTGACCCGCTCGTCGCCCTCGTGGTGGCCCATGGCGGACGCCCGCGGCGAGAAGATCGTCATGTCGGCGCCGCGCTCGCGCAGCATCCGCAGCTGGTTGGCCTCGATCGACTCGCGGATCTCGTCGTCGGAGATGGCCGGGTAGGGCGGCGCCTGGCGGCCCGCGCGGAACGCCTCGAGCTGGCTTTCCCGCCACTGCGTGTGCGCCGCCGGAGCGGTCGTGTAGTGCCCGTGACAGTCGATGATCACAGCGAAGCCCCCAGCGAGATGTGGCGGGCCGTCGCGGCGGCCCGGATGAGGCGGATGTGGTCAGTGACCGCGATCAGCTCAGGCCCGGGGAGGGAGGCGTCGCACATGCCCGTCATCGTCGCTGCCTGCCCTCCGTGCTTCCTTTCCCGCTTGCCTTGCTCAACCCCGAGCTTCCTAGCTTCCTTGCTTACCTCCGAGCCGGGCAGGAAGGGAAGAGGGGGAACCACAAGCATCGCGGTTCACTGAACTGTACCTACCACAAACCCGACCTGGCCGGACACCCCCACCCCGCGCCGCTCCCAAGGTCGCCCCGACCCCTCAGAACACTCTGTTACCGTCCGGCTACGTTACGCCTATCAACCCGCCCCGCCTGCCGCCGCCACCGGCCGGGCCGGGAATACCCGAGCGCCCCCGCTGTTACAGATACATGCAAACGCATATACCTGCGGCGCGCAGGCGAGGCGCCAGGAAGGCACGACATGCAGTTCGGGATCTTCTCGGTCAGTGACATCACCAGGGACCCGGTAACCAGCGACACCCCGAGCGAGGCCGAGCGCATCGACGCGATCGTCAAGATCGCCCAGCGGACCGAAGAGGTCGGCATGGACGTGTTCGCGATCGGCGAGCACCACAACCCGCCGTTCTTCTCCTCCGCGCCGACGACGCTGCTCGCCTACATCGCCGCGACGACAAAGCGCCTGATCGTGACCACGTCGACCACGCTGATCACGACCAACGACCCGGTGCGCATCGCCGAGGAGTACGCGATGCTGCAGCACCTGAGCAAGGGCCGGATGGACCTCATGCTCGGCCGCGGCAACACGGCCCCGGTGTACCCGTGGTTCGGCCAGGACATCAGGCAGGGCCTGCCGCTCGCGCTGGAGAACTACAACCTGCTGTACCGGCTGTGGCGCGAGGACGTCGTGGACTGGCAGGGCAAGTTCCGCGCCCCGCTGCAGGGGTTCACGAGCATCCCGCGGCCGCTTGACGACGTGCCGCCGTTCGTGTGGCACGGCTCGATCCGCTCCCCCGAGATCGCCGAACAAGCCGCCTACTACGGCGACGGCTTCTTCGCCAACAACATCTTCTGGCCCAAGGAGCACTACATGCGGCTGATCCGGTTCTACCGGCAGCGCTTCGCCCACTACGGCCATGGCGCAGAGAACATGGCGATCGTCGGCCTCGGCGGCCAGGCGTACATCGCGAGGAACTCCCAGGACGCGAAGCGGGAATTCCGCCCCTACTTCAGCGAGGCGCCGGTCTACGGCCACGGGCCGAGCATGGAGGACTTCATGGAGCTGACCCCGCTCAGCGTGGGCAGCCCGCAGGAGGTCATCGACAAGACCCTGACGTTCCGCGAGCACTTCGGGGACTACCAGCGCCAGCTGTTCCTGGTGGACCACGCCGGGCTGCCGCTGAACACCGTGCTCGACCAGCTCGAGCTGCTCGGCGGGGAGGTCATCCCGACCCTGCGCAAGGAGATGACAGCAAGGCAGGACCCGCAGACTCCTGACGCCCCGACGCACGCGAGCCTGGTCAGGGCGAAATACGGCGACCAGGCGCCGCGCCAGCCGCGCCCGAACGCCAACCGCGGCGACAACGTGACCGGCTCGTCCCCCTACCAGGACAGCGCGCCGGAGTTCGCGGCGCGGTACCCGGCCCCGTGACGGCGACCAAGAAGATGGCTGATTCCAGGCACCACGCGAACGACGCATGGGAGGCGCTGCTGTCCGCGCACGCCTTCCTGATCAAGCGGTTCGCGGCCGAAGACATCTGGGCGGACCTGTCCATGCGGGAGTACGACGTGCTCTACACGCTGTCCAAGTGCCCGGCGCCGATCCGGCTTTCCGAGCTCAACAGGCACGTCCTGCTCAGCCAGCCGGCCCTGTCCAGGATGGTGGACCGGCTGGCGGACCGCGGATTCATCCAGCGCGACGCGGACCCGAGCGACGGGCGCGGCGTGCGCCTGTCGCTCACCGGGCAAGGCCGCGCGCTGCAGCAGCAGGTCGGCCGCGAGCACGCCCGCAGCGTCGCCCGCGCCATGATCGCCGACCTGACCCCCGGCGAACTAAGGCAGCTGGAGGCGATCTGCCGCAAGCTAGCCGCGAACGAAGGCAACACCACGGGAACGAGGACATCCGCGCCATGAACGCCGCGCATGCGCAGCAGACATTCAAGCTGGCGGTCGTCAGCGCCGGAACCGGCGACCCGTCGTCGACCAGGCTGCTCGCCGACCGCGTCGCGGACCGCGCCGCGGCGCTGGCGGCCGGCCGCGGCCACCAGGTGACGGTCACGGTCATCGAGCCGCGCGAGATCGCCGCCGACATCACGACCGCCCTGACCTCCCAGCTGATCACGCCCAGGCTGCGGCGGGCGATCGCCGCGCTCGCCGAGGCCGACGGGATCATCGCCGCCGCCCCGGTCTACAAGGCGGGCGCAAGCGCGCTGTTCACCTCGTTCTTCCACGTGCTCGACAACGACCTGCTGATCGCCAAGCCGGTCGTGCTCGCCGCCACGGCCGGGACCGCGCGGCACGCCCTCGTCGTGGACGACCAGATGCGCTCGCTGTTCGCCTTCCTGCGCACGATGACCGTGCCGACCTCGCTGTTCGCCGCCCCGGAAGACTGGGGCGACCCGTCGCTCAACACGCGCGTCGACCGGGCGGCGCGAGAGCTCGTGCTGCTCATGGAAAGCGGCTTCGCCCGCAAGGTCAGGGACGAGTCGTGGGGCAGCTACTCCCACGAGTTCGCCGGCACGGGCGGGACCGGGACCGACATCGACCTCGACACCGACCTCATGCGCCTGGCGACCGGCGGTTCCGCCGCGTAACGGTCCTGACGGCCGTGCGGGCGAGGACTTACGGCCCTGCTGCCCCGCGGCGCGCAGGCCGAATACTCGCGGCATGCGAACTGAGAACGGCGACCCGAGCGTGCTCGACGAGCTGACCAGGGATGAATGCCTGCGCCTGCTCGCGTCGGTGCCGGTCGGCCGGATCGTCTACACCCGGCGGGCCATGCCGGCGGTGGAACTGGTGAACTTCGCCCTCGACGGCGGCGACATCGTGGTCAGGACCGACGCGAGCGGCAAGCTCGCCGCGGCGACCCGCGGCGCGGTCGTGGCGTTCGAGGCCGACACCCTGGACGCCAGCCAGCACCACGGCTGGAGCGTGACCGCCGTCGGCCATTCGCGGGAAGTGACCGATCCCGCCGACCTCGCCCGGCTGCGGGAGACGGGCCCGCGGCCGTGGGCGCCCGGCGAGCGCGAGCACTTCATCCGGATCACCCCGGGCATTCTCACCGGCCGCCGCCTCGGCTGACGGCCGCGAGGATCAAAGCCATCGCGCTAGTGCTTCGCGGCCACCCCGCCAACGAACCCATAGTAGGTGGAGTCCCGTGCCGGGGGAGCGGCTGAGTCCGGCCGCCACTCGGGGAGCGGGACCAGCCCGGGCTCGATCAGCGCCCAGTCACCGAACCAGCCCAGGATTTCCCGGTCTTCGCGCCATATCCCCGTGCCAAGGGTGTCGCCGAACAGGTCCTGCACCGCGCACGCCTTCGCATGGTCCTCCGGGTGTTCCTGCCCTGGCATGCGGAAGCTCGAGATCGCCAGGTGACTGCCCGGCGCCAGGGCGGCACGGAACTGAGCCACGATCCCCGCGGGATCCTCCTCATCGAGGATGTGATGCAAGATGCCGAACATCAGCAGCCCGACCGGGAGGCTGAAGTCGACAAACGCGCGGACGCCCGGATCATCGAGGATATCCGCGGGCCGCCGGGCATCCGCGGCCAGCACAAGGACCTCCTCCCGGTGCGCGACCAGTGCCTGGCTATGCCGATGCACGACGGGGTCGTTGTCGACGTAGACGACCCGGGTCCGGGGATCGATCTCGTGCGCGACTTCGTGCACATTGCCCTGGGCGGGCAGCCCGGAACCGATATCGATGAACTGCCGCAGGCCGGCGTCCCGGGCCAGATACCGGACAGCCCGCCGCAGGAACCCGCGGTTAGCCACCGCCCCCGCGGCAGCATCGGAGGTTATCTGCAACGTCTGTTCGACGACGGCCCGGTCCGCGGCGAAGTTGTCCTTTCCGCCCAGGAAGGCGTCATAAACCCGGGCGATATTCGGCTTCGTAAAATCAATGCCGAAAGGATCCGGGTCCCTTCTGGCCACTGCGTAACCCGCCGCCATCACCTACCGCCCGCCTGCCCGGTTAGGCCGGAGACGATGGCTCCGGCGTCGAGTCCAGCCCGCGGGCCGGGCCCGGTCGGCGGCAGGCGCAACACTGCCGCTGAGTGGCGTCACGGCATGACCTCCTTGTCGCCTGCGGCGCGCACGCGCGCTGCTGCCGGTGAACGCTCCCGGAATGAGTGTGACTCAACATCCCGGATGCACGGCGCAAAATGCTACGTACAATTGCTCTACAGATCGGGACAGTTAGTGACGGTCTTGTATGTAAGGCATTGCACTGATCCTGGCGGCCATGACAATCTGTCCACGACAGCTGCTGGAGAGGGCAGGGCGGAGATGACGGGTAACCGGACGGGCGGGCCGACTGCGCTGCGAATCATCCTGGGAAGGCAGCTGCAGGCGCTGCGGGAAAGGGCGGAGATGAGCATCGACGAGGCGGCCGATGCCATCTACTCCTCGCCGTTCACCATCCGCCGGATGGAGCGGGCCGAGGGTGGCTTCAAACCGCTTACCGTGAAGAGCCTGCTGATCGCCTATGGCGTCACCGACAGTAATGAAATCGAAGTTTTCCTGTCCCTGTGCCGTGACGCGGCCAAGCCGGGCTGGTGGCACAGCTACACCGACGTGCTGCCCGACTGGTTCCGCACCTACGTCGGCCTTGAGGAAGCGGCGGTCCTCATCCGGGGCTATGAACCGCACTGGGTACCCGGCCTGCTGCAGACCGAGGACTATGCCCGGGCCAGCGTCCGAACCGGGTTTCCCGACGCTTCCGACAGCGAGGTTGACAGGCGGGTCACCCTGCGGCTTGCCCGCCAGCAGATACTCGCCAGGCCGCAGCCGCCGCGCCTGTGGATAGTCATCGACGAGACGGCGCTGCGGCGGCCTGCGGCTACCACCGGAGCCACGGTCATGCGCGCCCAGATCGACCGGCTGCTCGATGCCGCGGGAAAGCCCGGTATCACCCTGCAGGTCCTGCCGTTCAGCGCCGGGATGCATCCCGCCATGTATGGCCTGTTCTACCTGCTGCGGTTCCCCGACAGGGAAATGCCGGACATCGTCTACGGCGAGACGATGACGAGCGCCTTCTATTTCGACAAGCCCAGGGAAGTGACTGGCTACCTGGAAGTCCTGGACCGCATCTGCGCCCAGGCGGCCCCGGCGGACAACACGGCTGCCGTGCTCCGCACGATCCGTAAGGAGATCTGATCGATGGACATTCACAACGGCATGCCCGCCGGCGCGCTCGGCGCGGCCGGCTGGCGTAAGCCCTGGAGCGGTTCCAACGGTGGCGCCTGCCTGGAGGCCAAGCAGCTGGCTGACGGCCGGGTCGCCCTGCGGCAGTCCACCGACCCGGACAGCCCGGCGCTCATCCTCCAGGCGCACGAGATCCGCGCTTTCATCCAGGGCGCAAAGCGGGGCGACGCTGATTTCCTCCTCTCCTGAACCACGCCGCCGCCGCCCTCGTTAGTGCTGGCGGCAGCCCTGCAGTTGAAGCACACGGGACCAAGGGTCGCTTTGGCACTGGGAGTAGACGCAATTGTCCCAATCACTGGGCGCCTGGCTGCGGCAGGAACGCGAAACCCGCGGCTGGGACCGCATCGAGATGGCTAAGCGGCTCATCGCGGCAGGCCAGGCCAGAGGCGACAAGCACATGCCTGGCCTTAGCGGCATGTGCCACAACGTCTACCGCTGGGAGCGCGGGGGATACGGCGTTTCAGAGCGCCACATGCTTAGCTACTGCGCGGTGTTCGGCATCCCGCCTGCACGGTTTCCCCGCCAGGCCGACGGGCAGGCGGAAGCGGGCGGAAGACCTGGTATCCAGGTGCCTGCGCCACTGTCGCACGCCACCGTCGACGCTCATACGCCTGGCCCGGCTGGCATGTCCGTCCGCCCGGGTCGCGAGCCGGAGACCGGCGATCGCACGGCTGCAGGGCTTGAGGTGCTGATGGCGGCGCACGAGGGGAGCGAGCGAGCCGAGCAGGCCGAACAGCGCGGCATTGGCGATGCCACCGTGGAGCAGCTCCGCGCTGACGTGACACGGCTTTCGCGCGACTACATGAGCTGCGAGCCGTTGCCCCTTTTCCGGGAGATGCGCCGGGTCCGCAGCCGCATGCACGGGGCACTCGATCGCAGGATCTGGCCCAGGGATGCGAAAGAGATCTACTTCCTCCTCGGCTGCGTGAACGGCCTGATGGCCGGCGTGGCGGACGACCTCGGGTACCCGGGCGCCGCCCAGGAGCTCTACCGCGCGGGATGGGCCTACGCGACGGCGATCGGCCAGCGCGCGCTGCTGGCCAAGTTGCGGCTCGGTCTTGCCAGCCTCGCCTACTGGAACGGCCAGTTCCAGCAGGCGGCCGAGCTGGCGTCAAACGGGCTCGAGTACCTGGCGGCCGGGCCCACCGGGGTGCAGCTGCACCTGACTTACGGCCGCGCGGCCGCCCGCATGGGCGATGTCGCCGCTGCCCGCCAGGCGATTACCGCTGCTGGCCAGGCCAGTGATCAGGCCTACGCCGATGACCTGACAATCATCGGCGGCGAATACGACTTGTCCCGGGCAACCCGGCACTATCTGGTCGCCTCGGTGCTCATCGAGATCCCTGCAGCCGGGGAGGCGCCCGCCGAGCTCGAGCGAGCTGGCGAGCTATACGCCGCCGGGCCAGGACCGGGCGAGACGCACGGCTACGCGATGGAGGCGCTCGCTCGCGTCAGCCTTGCCGAGGCCCGGCTCCGCTGCGGTGCGCTTGACGCCGTTTCCGACGCTCTCGAGCCTGTGCTCGTGCTCCCGCCAGGCAAGCGCATCGACCTCATCCCGCAGCGCCTCGGGCGCGTCCGGGCCCAGCTCGCGCTGCATCCCGACCACGGGTCGGCGCTGCTCCGCGACCTCGACGACCGGATCGCGGAATTCAGCAGCACCAGCATCGCGGCGCCCGCCGAGCTCAGCGCGCTGTCCGCCTGACCCGGTTCCTCAGTCCGCCAGCCGGGCGACGCCGCCGTAAAACCAGATTTTGTCGAGGTTGCGCGGGAGCGGGCCGTCAGGACGCCACAGCGGCAACTGCACCAGGCCAGGCTCGACCAGTTTGAAGCCGTCGAAGAACGAACTGATCACCAGATGGCTGCGCAGCGTGACCGTTGAGGTGGCCTGATTGTAGACAGCCGCGGCGGCTTCTGCCGCCTGGCTGCGGAAGTCCTTGGTGACGTGCGAAAGCGCGAGGTAGCTGCCCGGGGGCAGGGCATCCCGCAGCACGGCGACGATGTCGGCAGGCTTTTCGTCGTCGGTGACGAAGTGCAGGACCGCCAGGAGCAGCAGCGCGATCGGCTCGCCGAAGTCCAGTAGTGCCCGCGTGGTGGGGTGGTTGAGAATCGCGGCAGGATCGCGTACGTCAGCGAGCACGATCCCGGTAGCGCCGCTCCCGCTTAGCAGCGCGTTGGCATGCGTGTTCACGATGGGATCGTTGTCGACGTAGACGACTCGCGCCTCGGGCGCGACCTCTCCGGCAACCTCGTGGACGTTGCCCGCGGTCGGAATGCCGGTGCCGATATCCAGGAACTGCCGTATTCCCGACTCGCCAGCGAGGAACCGGACCGCCCGCTGCAGGAATGCCCTGTTAGCGCGCGCCATGTCGCGAACCTCCGGGGCAACCCGGATGACCTCCCTGGCCGCTTCCTGGTCAACGGCGTAGTTGTCTTTCCCGCCGAGATAGTAGTCGTACATACGCGCAGGATGCGCCCTGGTCGTATCGATCTCGGAGGGGGCGAAACCCGATTCCATCGCGTCCTTCTGGTCTTCTGGAAGCGTAAGGGCCGACAGTAAGCAATCGATACCGGTAAAAACGTGGAAGACTGCTGTCAGGGGTAGTCTATTGCATCCGGCCGCGCTCCGGTCCCGCGGCCTACCCCCGATGCGCTTGGCGCTTGACGCTGGCGCGGCACGGCACATAGCGCCCCTCTCCGACCGGGCGGTGCCCGGCCAGTTCCCTGTCCGCGGCGACGTTGTGCTTGCCGTCAGGCAGGCAGCCGTAGACCCGGGCGGCGCAGGTCGACGGCCGCCAGGGTCTGCCCGGTGACGGTCATGAAGCCGGCGCCATGGCCATCGCGTTCGCTGCCCGCTGCGCTGCCGCCCGCGCCTGCCGATCCGCCTTTGCCTCAGGCGTCGACGCGCGGGCGGCGGCGCGCATATCACCGGTATCCACATTCGCAACGGCCCCATTGTTCTCTCCGCTATATCGTGATCGCGAAGACATTTTTCATGACGCAAAGAATTGGCGCTCGAAGGTGCGAAAATTCTTCCGGATAATGGCCGGCCGCCTCGCGCCGGAGCAAATGGCACGCGTGGGGCGCGTCGTCGGCCGGATGGGATCTCTTCCGCGCGGACGCGGGGCGTGACCGTCACTCCGGCACCACGGGCCACGTTTCCGCGGAAACGCTGACGTGAGAAACAGCAGCTCCCGATGACCGTATGTGAGTGCGGGCTATAGTTGTCCATGAGTATCGCTAGCTGTTCTGCATCGTCACGGGTGGGAGTGATTCCGGCTGAATTCACCGGGCGGGCATGACCTGGCGCTTGTCGCCAGTGAATTCGCCGTGCCGCGGCTATGCGACCTGCATCGCCCGTCGGCCGTGCTCGGCAGCGCGGAGTGGGCATTCGCCTGTCATGTCGACGGACGCGCCACGGTCGGGGAACTGACCGCGGCGAGCGGTGTCACGCTCCACGACGCGATAGAGCTAGTGACCCGGCTCATCCGCGCCGGGCTGTGCACGATCATCGCGGTGGCGGCTCCCGCTCTCGCTGACGGCAAGCCGGCGGGCGGTGCCGCGCCACCGTTGCCGCGCCGGGTGCGGCAGGCGGTGCCGTCGGTGGCGGATTCACTGCCGGCGCGGCCGGATCCGGGGCTGCTCAGGCAGATCCTGGACGGGCTTAACTCGCTGAAGTGAGACTCTGAGCCACCCTGCGGGGGCTCCCCATCGCCGGCCGTCGGTCCGGCAGCGCCCGACCATCGGGCGAAATCCGCCGAGCGGGCCGTTATCCGTTCTATCGCCTCGCGGGCCTGGTATTGCATCACGCCGACGTTCAGCTGGGCGTCGCCGATAATCGCGACGACGGCATTGCCGCCCGCGGCGTACACCATGAGGTAGCCCGCCGTTCCCCGGGCGAGTGCCTCCCGGAATTCCCCCCGGCCGGTTTCCCTGACGGCCTGCCTGGCCAGACTCAGAGTCGTCGATACGAGTGCGGCCAGCCGCGCCGGTTCCTGGTCCGGAATATCGTGGGCGATGAGCAGTCCGTCGCTTGTCGCGACCAGGCTGCCGTCGATTCCCGTGATCGTTTCCCGCAGCGTGCGAAGCTCCGCGTGCACGAAGTCCCGCGCAGCCGATTGCGATCCCGCCGGTTGTGTCATCCCTGCTCCCCTGTCGTGGGATGCGGCATAGCCGCGTTCAGACCCCGAGGCTCACTCGCCACGGCCTGGATGAAAGAAATACCGTCCGGCAAGCAGCCGGCGAATCCGGCGGCGCGCTTACCAGGTGACGGGCCGTCGGCCACGGCGACCAGGTCCACGATCATCAGGCGGAATACCTCAAGTGTTGTCGTGAAGACGCTCCTGCCGCATTCCATGGCCAGCCCGCGCGGCGTGGCCTGATCGTTCATCCGCACGAGCAAGGCCCACTGGCTAGCGGATATGTGCACGCCGCGCGCGCTGAGATACGGGTTGCGCACAACTGTCGTGTCGGGCGTCAGCAAGCTAGCCAGTTGCCGGATGATCTCGCGCCTGCGGTTCACTTCCGCGAGCATTTCGCCGACGGTCATGACGCCGACGCCGTCCGGGTTGGGCACGCCGCCCGTGGTGAACCGTCCGGATCGCGGCGCTTGCGTCAGCAGTGCCAGCGCGGCATCGGCGGTCGCCTCGCGGGTGATCCAGTCACGCTCGAGTACGCTCGGCACGCCGCGCCGGCCGGGGCCCGCCGGCCAGCGCGCGAGCCTGCCGGCCACGTCAGGGGTTCCACGGGATTTGGCCCCGGCGACAGCGCCCTGGTACAGGCGGATCGTCCCGCCGTTGTCGCCCGGAAGGCGCAGCACGCCGGTGCGGCTCGCGAGCGCGAGCTTGCTTAGCTGGGTGATGACCGGCTCTTTGCCCAGGCGCATAGCGGCACTGTCCCGTCAGGCGCCGGACACGTCATCCTGCGAGGGCGCGTGAAACCAGTGGCCAGCCACGGCCGACAGTGATTCGCGAACCTCGCGGTGCGCCATCGCGAGATTGGCTGCCGGCCGCTCAAGCGTCACGAGCACGATCAATTGCCCGGCAGGCTCGGGAGGAAGCACGCGGATCAAATGGTAGTGACTGCTCAGGGTTACGATCACGTCCTCAAGGTCGCCTTGCAGCGCCAGCCTGGCCGTCATCTGGGAAAGCACATTGACGGCGTCGGCGGCACCTGCCGCCGCCACCGGCACGCTTGCGGTGTCATCATTGCATACAGCGCCGAGGACCATGCCGCTCGTGGCATCGATAAGGCACGCGAGCACAAAGCCGCCGATCCGCTTCAGCGGGGCAAGCATCACTTCCACGGGAGACGCGGCCACGGCAGATCCTTTCGGCAGACACTGAAATCCCGATGCAATTGCGCGGGCTGTACAGTTCTGTTTGAGTCCGATAGCAACGTGGGGGCTATTAGTGGATTGATATCCTCCTATGTCCTATTAGGGCTATCGCGATCCTGATTAATCCTAGCGCTTTACCGTCATGCCGCCGGCGGATCCGTAACAGGCGATCCGCGCGTTGCTGTCCGGATGCTACTGGTCGCCAATCCGGTTACCAGGCACCGGATCACCGGCTATGAGACACCAGACCACTTTTCCCGGCATTCGCGGCGTCCGGTAGCAGCCGGCCTGGATAGCGACATGATCGATGATCAGCAGACCGCGCCCGGCCTCGTCGGTGACGCCGGAATGCGTGTGCACGGGGAAGGCGGGGCACCCGTCACGCACTTGAACGAGGAGCTGTGTCCCGATGCTCGTCAGGCACAGCCGCACCGGGTCCGGGCTGTCGGCCGATGAACTCGCCTGGACCGCGTTCGTGACCAGTTCGGAGACGGCAAGCTCCGCGTCCCCGGCAAGGTGGCCGAGATCCCACGCGGCCAGTACGGCACGCGCCCATGCCCTCGCCAGGCCCGCCGATGCCGCCACGGGGGAAAGATCAAGCCAGGGTGGTCCCCCTCCGGCATCCCCTGCCGTCCGGGAACGAGGGGGCGCGGCGTGAGCGCGGGTGCCGGTCATGCGGTTGGCTCTCCTTGTCGCGCGCAGCACACGTGCCGTTCTCCTGCCGGTGACTGCCCGTGGAATGAGTGTGGCTCACCTTGCTGGACGCACGATGGCAAATGCTACGGACAATGGCTCTACAGAATGGGACAGTTCGTGACAATCCATTGTGTATGGCGTCGCGCTTGCGCGCGTCATGACAACCTGTCTCCGGGCCGCTGAGCGAGTAGGACGGAGATGACCGGTAACCAGGCCGGCGGGCCGCGCCGCGTATCGACGAATGGCGATCATTCGATGCCGGGATCGTCACCAGGCGGATTGCGCAGCGAGTCCTCGATAAGCCGGAAACTTTGCCCACGGGCTGATATGAGTCGCAAATGCAAGACCCAAAGGAGAGTAAGGACAATGGCGGTTAAGACTAACGCCCAGGGTTTCTCCGACCAGGTCGTGAGCCTGGTCAAGACACTGCGCGCCGATGCCCCCGACTGCGTGGCCGCGGGTGTCGTGGACATGGACACAGGGATGCTGCTCGCTTACGAGACCGTGGAAACCCACCCGGCCGAGGTTCTCGACCTGCTGGCCGGCGCGACCCTCGACCTGTTCCAGGGCCGTACCGTGATCATGATCGAGGATGTGTTCAAGGAGCGGCGCGGGGTTGTCAGCAACGAGCACTACTTCCAGGAGATCCTGGTCAACAGCGACAACCTCACCCACCTGTTCATCCGGCTGAACGCCCGCCAGGATATCGTCGCGGTCGCCGTCTGCCGCCGGGCGGTCAACGTCGGGATGCTATTCGCGCAAGCTCGCCGCGTCGTCGGCCAGTTCGGCCTCTGACGCCGGTCCCGAGCGCCCGCCGTACCTGCGGGCGGTACTCGCCGGCCACGTGGTCTGCACCGGCGGGCCA
>JASHPP010000514.1 GCA_030038035.1 Trebonia sp. | reverse complement strand
GGCCGGCGAAAAGTTGAGTGTGATTGACTCAAGTCATTTGACACCGGGGCTTGCCTGGGGCAGGCTTGAGCGCGGAAGACTCAACTTCACACACTACGAGGACTTGCTCATGGCACGTGCAGTAGGTATTGACCTCGGGACGACGAACTCGGTTGTGGCCGTCCTTGAGGGCGGGGAGCCCACGGTCATCGCCAACGCGGAGGGTTCGCGGACCACTCCGTCGGTCGTCGCGTTCGCGAAGAACTCCGAGGTTCTCGTCGGCGAGGTCGCGAAGCGGCAGGCCGTCACCAACGTGGACCGGACGATCCGTTCGGTCAAGCGGCAGATGGGGACCGACTGGACCGTCACCATCGACGGCAAGAAGTTCACCCCACAGCAGATCAGCGCCTTCATCCTGCAAAAGCTCAAGAGGGACGCCGAGGCCTACCTGGGCGAGAAGATCACCGACGCGGTGATCACCGTCCCCGCGTACTTCAGCGACGCGCAGCGGCAGGCGACGAAGGAGGCCGGGCAGATCGCCGGGCTTAACGTCCTGCGGATCATCAACGAGCCGACGTCGGCGGCCCTGGCCTACCACCTGGAGAAGGAGCAGTCGGCCAAGATCCTGGTCTTCGACCTGGGCGGTGGCACGTTCGACGTGTCCCTGCTCGACGTCGGCGACGGCGTCGTCGAGGTCGAGGCGACCAGCGGCGACAACCACCTGGGCGGCGACGACTGGGACCAGCGGATCGTGGACTGGCTGGTGCAGGACTTCAAGGCCGGCTACGGCATCGACCTGTCCAAGGACAAGATGGCGCTGCAGCGGCTGCGCGAGGCGGCGGAGAAGGCGAAGATCGAGCTGTCGCAGTCGATGGAGTCGCAGATCAACCTGCCGTACATCTCCCACTCGCCGGACGGCCCGCTGCACCTGGACGCCCGGCTCACCCGCGCGGAGTTCCAGCGGATGACCTCTGACCTGCTCGACCGCTGCAAGGCCCCGTTCCAGCAAGTCATCAAGGACGCCAACGTCAAGATCAGCGACATCGACCACGTGGTTCTCGTGGGCGGCTCCACCCGGATGCCGGCCGTCGTCGACCTGGTCAAGTCCCTCACCGACGGCAAGGAGCCGAACAAGGGCGTCAACCCGGACGAGGTCGTCGCCGTGGGCGCCTGCCTGCAGGCCGGGGTGCTCAAGGGCGAGGTCAAGGACATCCTGCTCCTGGACGTGACCCCGCTGTCGCTCGGCATCGAGACCAAGGGCGGCATCTTCACCAAGCTGATCGAGCGCAACACCACGATCCCGACCAAGCGGTCGGAGATCTTCACCACGGCGGACGACAACCAGCCGTCGGTGCAGATCCAGGTCTTCCAGGGCGAGCGCGAGATCGCGGCGTACAACAAGAAGCTCGGCATGTTCGACCTGACCGGCATCGCGCCGGCGCCCCGCGGCATCCCGCAGATCGAGGTCACCTTCGACATCGACGCCAACGGCATCGTGAACGTGTCCGCCAAGGACCTGGGCACTGGCAAGCAGCAGTCGGTGCAGATCACCGGCGGCTCGGCGCTGCCGAAGGAAGACATCGAGAAGATGGTCCGCGACGCCGAGCAGTACGCCGAGGAGGACCGCAAGCGGCGCGAGGAGGCCGAGGTCCGCAACCAGGCCGACACGCTCGTCTACTCGACGGAGAAGTTCCTCGCCGAGAACGACGAGAAGGTGCCCGCGGACATCAAGTCCGAGGTGCGCGAGGCGATCGCCGACCTGAAGAAGGCGATCGAGGGCAACGACGTCGACACGATCAGGAACGCGAGCGCGCACGCCGCGCAGGTCAGCCAGAAGATGGGCACCGCCATCTACCAGGCGGCCCAGGCCGCCCAGGCGGCTCAGCACGCCGAGGACAGCGCGGGCACCTCGGGCAGCGAGTCTGACGGCCCGCATGACGAGGGCGTCGTCGACGCCGAGATCGTGGATGAAGGCGAAGGCGGAGCTGCCTGATGACAGCACCCGACGACATGGGCACCGGTCCGGTGATCCGCGATCACCGGCGGATCGACCCTGTGACCGGGCAGCCGAGGAGAGGCAAGCACGCGGCCTCCCAGCCGGCTGGCACCACTGGTGCCAGCCGGCTGGCCGGGGCGGGGGCCAACCCGGCCCGGCACGGCAAGGACGACGGAGAGGACGAGGGCGTGAGCACCGCCGAGACGAAGCAGCTCACCGAGGCCGAGGCGGCCGAGGACGCGGCCACGCAGGAACTGCGTACCCAGCTCGAGGAGCGCACCGCGGACCTACAGCGGCTGCAGGCCGAGTACGCCAACTACCGCAAGCGGGTGGACAGGGACCGGGCGACGGTGCGCGAGCAGGCGGTCGCCATCGTGCTCAACGAGCTGCTGCCCGTACTCGACGCCATCGGCCAGGCGCGCGAGCACGGTGAGCTGTCCGGCGGCTTCAAGTCGGTCGCGGACGCGCTACAGGCCGCGACAGGCAAGCTCGGGCTGGTCAGCTACGGCCAGCGCGGCGACGTGTTCGACCCGAAGATCCACGAGGCGCTGACGCACGGCTACTCGCCTGACGTCACGGAAGACACCTGCGTGGAGATACTCCAGCCCGGCTACAAGGTGGGCGAACGGATCCTCCGCCCGGCCAGGGTGGCGGTCGCGGAGCCCGCCACAGGGCCAGACGGGAGCGCCAACGCAACCGGGTGGCCGGCCGGGGAAGAAACGAACGACTAAAGAGCCCAGCGAGGCCAGATGAGCACGAAGGACTACCTGGAGAAGGATTACTACAAGACGCTGGGCGTTCCCAAGACCGCGAAGGCAGCCGACATCAAGAAGGCGTACCGCGACCTCGCGCGCAAGTACCATCCCGACGCGAACAAGGGCAGCCCCGACGCCGAGGAGCGGTTCAAGGAGATCACCGAGGCGTACAACGTCTTGTCCGACGAGAAGCAGCGCAAGGAGTACGACGAGGCCCGCTCGCTGTTCGGCGGCGGGTTCCGGGTTCCGACGGGTAACCGGACCGGAGCCGGCGGCGGGTTCGGCGGCTTCGACCTCGGTGACCTGTTCGGCGGCTCGGGCGAGAGCGGCGACCGGCTCGGCGACGTGCTCGGCGGGATCTTCCGCGGCCGCGGCCCGCAGAGCCGGGCCAGGCGCGGCGCCGACGTGGAGACCGAGACCACGCTGTCGTTCGGCGACTCGATCGACGGCGCTACCGTGTCCCTGCGGCTGACCGGCGAGGGTCCCTGTCCGGTCTGCCACGGCACCGGCGCCAAGGCCGGCACCGTGCCGAAGGTCTGCCCCGACTGCCAGGGCACTGGCCAGCAGAGCAGGAACCTCGGCGGCTTCGGGCTCTCCGAGCCATGCAAGACCTGCCGGGGCCGCGGCCTGGTAGTCGATGACCCCTGCGCGTCCTGCGGCGGCAGCGGCCGGGCGATGAGCTCACGGACGATCCAGGCCCGGATCCCTGCGGGCGTCGCCGACGGCCAGCGCATCAGGATCGCAGGCAAGGGCGCGCCAGGCGAGCACGGCGGCAAGGCCGGCGACCTGTACGTGCGGGTGCACGTAACGCCGCACGGAGTGTTCGGCCGGACCGGGGACAACCTCACGGTGAGCGTCCCTGTGACGATCTCCGAGCTGGCACTGGGCGCGGAGATCAAGGTCCCCACGCACCGCGGTCCCGCGGTCACCGTCCGGATCCCGCCGGGCACGCCAAACGGCCGGGTGTTCCGCGTGCCGGGCCGCGGCGCCCGCCGCAAGGACGGAACGCTCGGCGACCTGCTCGCCACCGTCGAGGTGGACGTGCCGCAGAACCTCAGCAGCAAGGCCCGCTCGGCGCTTGAGGACCTGCGGATAGCCACCTCAGGCCATGACCCGCGCGAGGAACTGCTCCGCCGGGCCAGGCAGGACTGACCGGGATAGCCAACCACGAAGCTGGCAACCGAAAGGAGATGACATGACCAGCCCATACGAGCTGTCCGACGAAATGCCCGTGTACGTCATCTCCGTGGCCGCGAACCTGTCCGGCATGCACCCGCAGACGCTGCGCGGCTACGAGAGAGTCGGACTTGTGGTGCCCCGGCGCACCGCCGGCGGAGGCCGCCGCTACTCGATGCGCGACATCCTCGCCCTGCGGGAGATCCAGCGGCTGTCCCAGGAGGAGGGGATCAACCTCTCCGGCATCAAGCGGATCCTGGACCTGGAACGCGAGCTCGAACACGCACGGCTGATGGCGGCCGAACTGCACGCCGAGGTGGCGCAGCTGCGAGCCGAGCTCGAGTCCACCCGCGCGGTCGCGGCCCGGCTCGCCGAGCTGCGCCGGACGAAGGCCGACCCGGCGGCCGCGCTCGTGCCAGTCCGCACTACCACCCGAGTCACCTTCTGGCAGCCTCCCGCCGCGCGGGATGACCATCAGGGCACAAGTGAATAACGAACGAGGGGGATTACCCACCCATGGACACCAAGCTCACCAGAAAGAGCCAGGAGGCCCTGTCGGTAGCGATCCGGCGGGCCGCAGCTGACGGCAACCCCCAGGTCGATCCGCTGCACCTGCTGGTCGCCCTGCTCCAGCAGCAGGACGGGACGGCGCAGCCGCTGCTTGAGGCTGTCGGCGCCGACCCGTCCGACGTGCGCAGCAGCGCGACGGCTCTGCTGTCCCGGCTGCCGCAGACCCGCGGCGCCACGGCCAGCGCGCCCGAGCTGTCCAGGCAGATGCTGTCGGTGATCAACACGGCGGGAAGCCTGGCCAGCGACATGGGTGACGACTACGTCTCCACCGAGCACCTGCTGGCCGGCCTGGCTGCCGGCAGCGGGCAGGCGGCCAAGCTGCTGCGGGACGCCGGCGCCAGCGCTGACGCGCTGACCAAGGCGTTCACCAAGGTGCGCGGCAGCGCGCGGGTCACCAGCGAGGACCCAGAAGGCACCTACCAGGCGCTGGAGAAGTACGGCGTCGACCTCACCCAGCAGGCGAAGGACGGCAAGCTGGACCCGGTCATCGGCCGGGACGCCGAGATCAGGCGCGTGGTGCAGGTGCTGTCGCGGCGGACCAAGAACAACCCCGTGCTGATCGGCGAGCCGGGCGTCGGCAAGACGGCTGTCGTCGAGGGGCTGGCGCAGCGGATCGTGGCCGGCGACGTGCCCGAGTCGCTGCGCGGCAAGCGGCTGATCGCGCTCGACCTGGGCAGCATGGTCGCCGGCGCCAAGTACCGCGGCGAGTTCGAGGAGCGGCTGAAGGCCGTGCTCAACGAGATCAAGCAGAGCGACGGCCAGGTCATCACGTTCATCGACGAGCTGCACACCGTGGTCGGCGCGGGCGCGGCCGAGGGCGCGATGGACGCGGGCAACATGCTCAAGCCGATGCTCGCCCGCGGCGAGCTGCGCATGGTCGGCGCCACCACGCTGGACGAGTACAGGGAGCGGATCGAAAAGGACCCCGCCCTTGAGCGCCGCTTCCAGCAGGTGCTGGTCGGCGAGCCGTCGGTCGAGGACACGATCGCGATCCTGCGCGGGCTCAAGGGCCGGTACGAGGCACACCACCAGGTGCAGATCTCGGACGCCGCGCTCGTGGCCGCCGCGACCCTGTCCGACCGGTACATCACCGCGCGGTTCCTGCCCGACAAGGCGATCGACCTCGTGGACGAGGCCGCGTCCCGGCTGCGCATGGAGATCGACTCCTCGCCCGTGGAGATCGACGAGCTGCGCCGCACCGTTGACCGGATGAAGATGGAAGAGCTCGCGCTCTCCCGGGAGTCTGACCCGGCCAGCAAGGAGCGCCTCGAGCGGCTGCGCGCCGACCTGGCCGACCGGCAGGAGCAGCTCACCGCGCTGACCGCGCGCTGGGAGCAGGAGAAGTCCGGGCTGAACCGGGTCGGCGAGCTGAAGAAGAGGCTCGACGACCTCAAGGGCCAGGCCGAGCGGGCGCAGCGCGACGGAGACTACGAGGCTGCCTCCAGGCTGCTCTACGGCGAGATCCCCGCACTGGACGCGGAGATCGCCGAGGCAGTCGCGACGGATCGTTCTGACGAGGCTGACGGAAGCGGTGCGGCGGGCGGCCATGGTGCGGGCCCCGCCCCCATGGTGAAGGAGGAGGTCGGCCCGGACGACGTGGCGGACGTCGTGTCGGCGTGGACAGGCATCCCCGCCGGACGGCTGCTCGAAGGAGAGACCGGCAAGCTGCTGCGCATGGAGACCGAGCTCGGCAGCCGGGTGATCGGCCAGGCCAGCGCGGTTCGGGCCGTCTCCGACGCCGTGCGCCGCGCGCGCGCGGGCGTGTCCGACCCGGACCGGCCCACCGGCTCGTTCCTGTTCCTCGGGCCGACGGGCGTCGGCAAGACCGAGCTGGCCAAGGCGCTGGCCGAGTTCCTGTTCGACGACGAGCGGGCGATGATCCGCATCGACATGAGCGAGTACGGCGAGAAGCACTCGGTCGCGCGGCTCGTCGGCGCGCCGCCGGGGTACGTCGGCTACGAGGAAGGCGGTCAGCTCACCGAGGCGGTGCGGCGGCGGCCCTACTGCGTGGTGCTGCTCGACGAGGTGGAGAAGGCGCATCCGGAGGTCTTCGACGTGCTGCTGCAGGTCCTGGACGACGGGCGGCTCACCGACGGGCAGGGACGGACCGTGGATTTCCGCAACACGATCCTCATCCTCACCTCCAACCTCGGCTCAGCGTTCATCGCCGACCCCGCGCTTGACGAGCCGGCAAAGCGGGACGCGGTCATGAGCGCGGTCCGCGCCGCGTTCAAGCCGGAGTTCTTGAACCGGCTCGACGACGTGATCGTCTTCGACTCGCTGTCCACGTCCGAGCTGACGCAGATCGTGGACTTGCAGATCGGCCGGCTGGCCAAGCGGCTGTCAGGACGGCGGCTCGTGCTCACGGTGACGCCGGCGGCGAAGGAATGGCTCGCGCTCACCGGGTTCGACCCGATTTACGGCGCGCGGCCGCTGCGCCGGCTGGTGCAGTCCGCGATCGGCGATCAGCTGGCGCGTGCCCTGCTGTCCGGCACGATCACGGACGGGGACGAGGTCCTCGTCGACCTGGACGAGAAGGCGGACGAACTCGCCGTCCGCGCGGCGACCGGTCAGGCTTCGTACCTGGACTCATCGAGCATCCGGTCGTAGTCGTCTTCGTCCAGGCCGAGATCGACGCGGATCCGGTACCGGAGGCGGAGCAGCAACTGCAGCTCCGCGTCGTCGCCGCGCTTGAAGCACAGTTCGACACCGGCCGTCGCCCAGTCGAGCGCACCCGCAAGATCACCTTGCTCCGTCAACAGCTCGGCGACCAGGTCGCAGGTGCGCGGGGTGACCGTCTCCCGCCTGGCGGCCAGCCCGGCAAGCAGCTCCTCGGCCTCGGCATCCCTGCCAAGCGCCAGCAGGGCCCTGGCCAGGTGGATCCGGGGATCGGCGAATGTGGGGCCGCCGTCCGCGATCGCCACGGCGAATTCGTCAGCGGCCCGCTGCGGGTCGTCGGCCATGAGCCACTGCTCGCCGGCGCGCAGATGAGATTCGGCACGCTGACCTGGGCCGGCCTCCTCGGCGAGCTGGCTCATGCGTACGGCGGCTCGCACGTGGTTGCCTGTCCGTGCAGCCTGAAACTCGATCTCGTCGAACTCATCGACGCCCGCCACTCTTCCCACGGTACCCCAGCGGTCCTTCCCCATTCGGACGGATGACGCGCCCGCATCGGGGGGGTGCGCACGCGACTGGCGCTTAACGGCGTGCCCGCTCCATCGCGTCCCAGAATCCCCGGCGGAGCGCGTGCCGCACCTCATCGTGCAGCAGGTAATCGATTGGCAGCGCCGATCCCTGCAGGAGCCTTGCCTCAAGGTCAGACGGCATGCGCGGCTTCCTCGCCAGCACTGCCTCCAGCCATAGCGCGGGCGCGTCGCGTGCCACCGCGGCGCCGAACTCCTGCCCCTCCTCATGTGCCGACTGTACGGCGTCAGCGAGGGAAACCGCAGGCTGAGCGCTCGAATAGGCGGCCGGGCCGGCTGGTCCCGCGGGGGTGCCAGGGGTGCCGAGGACACCGGGGACACCCGGGACACCCTGGACGGCCTGGGCGCCGGTCATGATCCCCTGGCTGTACAGGTTCAGCGGGCCGCTGCCGCTCACCACGCCGGGGGCCGCCTGACCCGCCATGACCTGGCCCGCAACCGGCGGGATGCCCGGCTGGGCGGCAGTGCTCCCGCCCGGCGGGATCGCGGCGGGCTGCTGGCCGC
>JASHPP010000513.1 GCA_030038035.1 Trebonia sp. | reverse complement strand
CCGCCCTCGTCCTTGGACAGGATGTAGACCTGGCCCTCGAACTCGGTGTGCGGGGTGTTGGTGCCCGGCTTGATCACGACCTGGCCGCGCTCCACCTCCTCGCGCTTGATGCCGCGCAGCAGCAGGCCCACGTTGTCGCCGGCCTGGCCGTCGTCGAGGATCTTGCGGAACATCTCCACGCCGGTGACCGTCGTGTTCTGCGGCTTGTCCTTGATGCCGATGATGGACACGGTTTCGCCGGTGTGGATCGTGCCGCGCTCGATCCGGCCCGTGACCACTGTCCCGCGCCCCGTGATCGAGAACACGTCCTCGACCGGCATCAGGAACGGCTTGTCGACCTCGCGGACCGGCTCGGGGATGGACTCGTCGCAGGCGTTCAGGAGCTCAAGGACGGTGTCGCCCCACTCCTTGTCGCCCTCGAGGGCCTTCAGCGCCGACACCCGGATGACGGGCACGTCGTCGCCGGGGAACTCGTACTCGGTGAGCAGTTCCCTGACCTCGAGCTCGACGAGCTCGAGGATCTCCTCGTCGTCTACCATGTCGCACTTGTTCAGCGCGACCACGATGTAGGGGACGCCGACCTGGCGGGCAAGCAGCACGTGCTCGCGGGTCTGCGGCATCGGGCCGTCCGTTGCGGCGACCACGAGGATCGCGCCGTCCATCTGCGCGGCACCCGTGATCATGTTCTTGATGTAGTCGGCATGACCCGGGCAGTCGACGTGCGCGTAGTGCCGCTTCTCGGTCTGGTACTCGACGTGCGAGATCGAGATCGTGATGCCGCGCTCCTTCTCTTCCTTCGCGTTGTCGATCTGGTCGAAGGCGTAGAAGGGGTTGACATCCGGGTACTTGTCGTGCAGCACCTTGGTGATCGCCGCGGTAAGCGTCGTCTTGCCGTGGTCGATGTGTCCGATGGTGCCGATGTTGACGTGCGGCTTAGTCCGCTGGAACTTTGCCTTCGCCACTGGTGTCTCCTCGTTGCGATCCGCCCCACCGCAGTGGGTCTGGAGTATTTCCTGGTTCCTAATGCCTGCTGTTGCGCGCCGCGGCGTTACTCGCCGCGCGCCTTGGCGATGATCTCCTTGGCGATGTTCGGCGGCACCTCGGCGTACGAGTCGAACTGCATGCTGTAGCTCGCCCGTCCCTGTGTCCTGCCGCGCAGGTCCCCGACGTAACCGAACATCTCCGACAGCGGGACGAGAGCCTTGACCACCCGGGCCCCGGATCGTTCCTCCATGGCCTGTATCTGACCGCGCCGGCTGTTGAGGTCGCCGATCACGTCGCCCATGTAATCCTCAGGCGTTGTGACCTCGACGCTCATGACCGGCTCGAGCAGCACAGGGCTGGCCTGCCCGGCGGCCTTCTTGAAGGCCATCGAGCCTGCGATCTTGAAGGCGAGCTCCGAGGAGTCCACCTCGTGGAAGGCCCCGTCGGTCAGCGTCACCTTGACGTCGACCATCGGGAACCCGGCCAGCACGCCGAACTCGGCGGCTTCCTGGCAGCCGGCGTCCACCGACGGGATGTACTCCCGCGGGATGCGCCCGCCGGTCACCTTGTTCTCGAACTCGTAGCCGCCGCCGTCGCCGCCGGTCGGCTCCACGTCGATGATCACGCGCGCGTACTGACCGGATCCGCCGGTCTGCTTCTTGTGCGTGTACTCGATCTTCTCCACCTTCCGGCGGATGGTTTCCCGGTAGGCGACCTGCGGACGGCCGATGTTGGCCTCCACCTTGAACTCACGGCGCATGCGGTCGACCAGCACCTCAAGGTGCAGCTCGCCCATCCCCGCGATGATCGTCTGCCCGGTCTCCTCGTCGGTCCTGACCTGGAAGGTCGGGTCCTCCTCCGCTAGCCGCTGGATGGCGGTGCCGAGCTTCTCCTGGTCGCTCTTCGTCCTCGGCTCGATGGCCACGTTGATCACCGGCGCAGGGAAGGTCATCGACTCCAGGATCACCGGGGCGCCGATGGCGCACAGGGTGTCGCCCGTGGTGGTGTCTTTCAGCCCCATCACGGCCACGATCTGCCCAGCGGTCGCGGACGGGCGCTCCTCGCGCTTGTTCGCGTGCATCTGGTAGATCTTGCCGATCCGCTCCTTGCGGCCCTTGATCGAGTTGAGGACCTGGGTGCCGGTGTCCAGCGTGCCCGAGTAGATCCGGATGTACGTGAGCTTGCCCAGGTGGTGGTCCGACATGATCTTGAAGGCCAGCGCCGCGAACGGCTCCCCGGGGTCGGCGTGCCGCTCGACCACCTGCGCCTCGTTGCCGACCGCGTGCCCCTCGATGGACGGGATGTCCACCGGGCTAGGCAGGTAGGCGACGATGGCGTCGAGCATCGGCTGCACGCCCTTGTTCTTGAACGCGGACCCGCACAGCACCGGGGTGACCGCACTGGCGATCGTCGCCCGGCGGATCGCCGCGACGAGCTGCTCCTCACTGGGCTCGGCGCCCTCCAGGTACAGCTCCATCATTTCGTCGTCGTTCTCCGCGACAGCCTCGAGCAGCTTGTCACGCCACTCGCGGGCCGCCTCCAGATGGTCGGCCGGGATCTCGACGTCCTCGTACTTGTCGCCCTTGCCCTCGGTCTGCCAGAGCAGGCCGCGCATCCGGACGAGGTCGATCACGCCGCGGAAGTCGGACTCGACGCCCCACGGGAGCTGGATAACCAGCGGCGTGGCGCCAAGGCGGCTGGTGATCATCTCCACGCAGCGGTGGAACTCGGCACCGACCCTGTCCATCTTGTTCACGAAGCACATCCGCGGCACGCCGTAGCGGTCGGCCTGGCGCCAGACGGTCTCCGACTGCGGCTCCACGCCCGCCACCGCGTCGAACACGGCGACGGCGCCGTCGAGCACCCGCAGCGAGCGCTCGACTTCTATGGTGAAGTCGACATGCCCGGGCGTGTCGATGATGTTGATCGTGTGGTCACGCCAGCTGCAGGTGGTCGCGGCGGACGTGATCGTAATGCCGCGCTCCTGCTCCTGCTCCATCCAGTCCATGGTGGCGGCGCCCTCATGGACCTCACCGAGCTTGTAGTTGATGCCGGTGTAGAACAGGATGCGCTCGGTCGTCGTCGTCTTGCCCGCGTCGATATGCGCCATGATCCCGATGTTGCGGACCATCGCGAGGTCTACGGCGGTCTGGGTGGCCACAGTAAGCGTCCTTAGTTCTCGGTTCGTACGTTTCTCTCTCGCCGCTGGGCCCTGGGTTACCAGCGGTAGTGCGCGAAGGCCTTGTTGGACTCCGCCATCTTGTGGGTGTCCTCGCGGCGCTTGACACTCGCCCCAAGGCCGTTGCTCGCGTCAAGCAGTTCGTTCATGAGCCGCTCGGTCATCGTCTTCTCCCTGCGCTGCCGCGCGTACATCACGATCCAGCGCAACGCCAGCGTGGTGCTGCGCGAGGCACGCACCTCCACGGGAACCTGGTAGGTGGCGCCGCCGACCCGGCGGCTGCGGACCTCGAGCGTGGGCTTGACGTTGTCAAGGGCGCGCTTGAGAGTGACCACGGGGTCGTTGCCGTTCTTCTCCCGGCAGCCCTCAAGCGCTCCGTAGACGATCCGCTCGGCCAGCGAGCGCTTGCCCTGCCTGAGCACCTTGTTCGCGAGCGCGGTAACCAGCGGCGAGCCGTAGACCGGATCGGTGACAAGCTGCCGCTTCGTCGCGGGACCCTTGCGCGGCATCTCAGCTCTTCTCCTTCTTGGCGCCGTAGCGGCTGCGCGCCTGCTTGCGGTTGCGGACACCCTGGGTGTCCAGCGAGCCGCGGACGATCTTGTAGCGGACACCGGGCAGGTCGCGGACGCGGCCGCCGCGGACCAGCACGATCGAGTGCTCCTGGAGGTTGTGACCCACACCAGGGATGTACGCGGTGACCTCGATCTGGCTCGTCAGCCGCACCCTGGCGACCTTGCGCAGCGCGGAATTCGGCTTCTTCGGCGTGGTCGTGTACACGCGCGTGCAGACACCACGACGCTGCGGGCTCTGCTTGAGCGCCGGCGTCTTGTTCTTCGACACCTTGTCCTGGCGGCCCTTGCGGACCAGCTGCTGGATCGTGGGCAACCGAGTCTCCGTCTTTCCGTCGTGTTCCTATGTCAAGCTTGCTTGCCCGCCGCGTGCTCGCCCGGAAACCGGGGGTGCCGCAGCGACACCAGAAAATCGTCGGTTTCCCGCCGTTTCCACCCGTTTGACCTGCGCTTTTTCTCTCCCCGCCGACCCCCGAGGTCGGGCGTGTCGCCCTTAGCGGGAGTCAGCAGTCCGAAACCTTCTGGACTGCGGAGGGAGAGAGTCCACACGGCCAGCGGCGCAGCCACCCGTATCCGGTCCGATGGACCAACGTCTCGCTGACTGCTGGCACGCAGGCACCCGCACGGTGACGGGCACGAATGTAAAAGGTACCATCCACGTGCCCGCCGGCCAAATCAACTTGGCCTATTCGCACGGCTTACCGTGAGCCAGTGTAGCCGCTCCCCGAGCCGTGCGCGGATGAAGTGAGTGAACCGTCATGCATGCAAACTGCGTGGTGCCCGATTTCATTCCGCCGCCTGCCAGGGACTTAAGCCGCCCAGCCTGCCGGCGGACAAACCACCCATACCGGGCGCGGTCCGTGGGCGCTGCCAAGATAGGACCCGAGCGGCATCCGGAAATCGGTATAAAACGGGCAATAAAGCTGCGGCCCGGGTCCTAAGTTCCCGGTACCGTCCCACTATCTGAGACCGCCACCGGACAGCCGCCCGGGCCCCGGCCAGGCCAACTGCCTCAATCCAGGCAAATCATCCGGATCGGTGCCACCCGCGGCGCACCCGAGACGGCCAGCCGCAGCAAAA
>JASHPP010000005.1 GCA_030038035.1 Trebonia sp. | reverse complement strand
GTTGCCAGGGTGCGGGCGTCGTCGGCGAGGAGGCTGGTGCCGAGCTGCTGGTCGAGCGGCGGGTACGTGGTCATGCGGTTGTCATCCTTTCGCTAGCTGAGTCCGCGGAGCTCGTCGCACAGGTCGCCGAGGAAGCCGGGCCCGTAGCTGCGGCAGGCGGCGGCAAGGGTGACGGCGAGCACTTCGGCTATGGCGCGGGTGTCGCCGTTGCCGAGGACGACGGCGACCGCCTCGTGGTCACGGTCGGCGGTGGCGCGCAGCAGGGCGGCGGCGTCGCGGCAGGCGTCGAGGCGGTCGTTCACTGCGCGGCCTCGGCGGCTAGCCGGTGCAGGAGCTCGACCGCGGCGGCGGCGGTCTCATCGGCGGCGAACCCGGGCAGCGCGCGCCTGGCGGCGTCTACGGAGCCGGTGTCGGTGAGCGCGACCCACAGGCAGGCAGCGGCGCGCCGGGCCGGTGTCCCGGGTTCGTGGCGTTCGACTTCGGCGCGTGCGAGGTCCGCGAGGCGGGCGAAGTCGACGGCGGCCTTCACGACGCGCCTGCCCATAGCGGCAGCGCGATCTGCCTGCCGGTGATGCTGGCGAGCTGGCGGGCCACGTGGCCTGACAACAGGTCTCTTGGCCGCCATACGGCGAAGTCGGCGCCTGCGTCGGTGAGGCGCTGTCCGACGTCGCGCTGCTCGGGTGTCAGCGCGCCTCGTTCGGATTTCAGTTCCCGGTACAGGACGCGGCTGCCGATGATGGTCAAATCCGGCCAGCCGGGCAGCCAGGAGCGGCGCGGGTTCGTGATGTGCTGGACGGCCAGACCCAGATCGGTGGCGAGCTGGCGGACGTGGTCCTGGAGCTCGGCCTCGCTCATCGCGCGGGCGGCGGCGAGGCGGGCAGTGGTGGCCGTCACTGTGCCGCCGCCTCGGGGTGCTCGGCCATCCACGCGGCGAGCCGGTCGAGCTCGCGCTGCCTGTGCTCAGCGCCGACGGCGTGGCCGTCAGGTGTTTCCGCGGGTGGCACCGGCGTACCGCCTACCGGTACGCCGGTGAGCGGTACGTCGGCGGGTCGGCCGTTCAGCGCGGCGAGGCGCGCCTTCGCCCTGGCGATCTCTGCACCGACGTCGACGGGCTCGCGGTCGCCGGGCGGCGCAGGGGTTTGGGTTTCCGGCGTGCCGTCGCCCGCGCCCGCAACGCGGGCGGGCGGCGCGCCGTTTTCAGAGATCTCTTCATAGATCTCTTCGGTGGACATCCATGGGGAGTCGTCAGGGCGCAGATGTCCAGTCGTGGAGGCGCCAGATGTCCAGTCGTTGCCATCACGGGTGGACATGGACGACTCCCCGTCAGTGTCCAGTCGTGGCACGTTCCGGCGCCGGTGCTTCCCGATGTACTCGCGGGCGTTCTCGGGCAGGTCGTAGACGTCCGGCCGCCGGTCGGCGCGCAGCCTCACCACCGCCCGGCGGTCACCTTTCACGAGCAGCTTGCGCTTCACCAGCTCGTGCAGGTCGCGCCGTGCCTGCTTCTCGGACTTGCGGGTGAGCATGGCGACCATGGCCGCTGACGGATAAGCGGCGCGGCCGTCCCTGCCGGCGAACGACGCCACCACCGCCAGCGTCAGCGCGAGCCCCGGCGACAGGTCTGCGGGCGCTTCATAGAACACCCACTCGACCGCCGCCGAGTTGAACCACCGGGCGACCATGTTCCAGATCACCCCCGTGAACGGCCGCGGCTCGCGCTGCGGCACGTCCGGGTAGTTGCGCTCGAGCCAGTCGGCCGCGGCAGCGAAGTCGGCCGCGGTGCCCATGCCGGCCAGCTCGCCGTTGCGGAGGTCGAGGAAGCCGCGAGGCGGGTCATGCGGGCTCACCGCTTGTCCCCGTGGCGCTCGATCCACCCGGCCGCCGCGAGCAGGTCGGCGAGGCCGCCGCACAGCGCGTACTGGCCGCCGCCGGGGTCGATGAGGCCGGGCGGCGGCGGGTCGTACGGGGTATCGTGGGAGTCGCGCCCACACGCATCGTCTGAGGCCCCGTTGCCCGCGGGGCCTCTTTCGTCCGCGCCCACACGCGTTAGCCGTTCGCGGCGGCGAGCTCGTCGGCGGCCTGGCGGGCGAGCCTGCGCGCCTGAGCGGACAGCTTGCCCATCCGGATGTAGTGCGCCTTCTTGAGGTGCTGGCCGAGCCGGTACGCCTGGGCGTCGTCGAGCGCCGGGTTGGCCTCGCGGGCCTTGCGGGTCCACCGCTCGTCGCTGCTGACGTGGTTCGGGCTGGCGTTGGCCGCGGCGGTCATCGCATCCCAGGGCTCGGATATGAGCCGGGCCATGGCGCCGGGGAGGGTGCGTTCCGGCGGGTAGTCCGGATTGACGGAATACGCGGGGCGTGCCAAAGTGACCACCGTCCTGTCATCGGGACAGCGGGCGGCCGGGACCTTTGCTGAGGAGACCGGCCGCTCGCATCCTAGTTACTTACACCCGTGCGCCTTCGCGGGCCGTTGCCCAACTTAAACTATTGGGTCGCAAAAAAGCTAGTATGCCGGCCGTGTCGTGGCGCCCCCTGACATATCCGCATACGTGTGCGTACTTATTCACACGTGCGCGCACTTACGCGGACGTTTCCGTCATTCGGGGATGTTCGCGCCATGTAAACCATCCGGGCGGGTTGCGCGTCGTTCGCCGCCGGAAGTCCGTCAGGGACATGGGAGACACCAGAGACCGGATGGGCATCAGCGCAGGCCAGGCCCAACTTTAGGGAACTTTCCGGGAATGTCAGGGCAGCGTTAGAACGGCGTCAGAAATGCGCAAGGTTGCGGAAATTCCCGCCTCTTTCCGCCGTCCCCGCAGGTCAGGGTTCCAGGCGCCGCTATATTCGGAGACATGGGCAGGTATCACGGGATATTGCGCGCTATTAGCGGGCCGTCAGCATTATTGCGTCCTGTTATTGCCCGTCGAACAGCCGCCGCGCCTCCTCCAGCGCCAGCTCCCGCTCGGCGACCTTCGTGTACCGCATCGCCATCCGGACGTCGCGCCAGCCCGCGATCGTCAGCAGCGACTCGGTTGACCCGCCCTGCCGCCGCCAGTTGACCGCTCCCCCGGCGCGCAGCATGTGCGGGAACGCCTCGACCCCGGCCGCCTCGGCGCGCCGCTTGAACGCCGCGTACAGCCCCGGGTACGTCAGGCCGCCGCGGCGGCCGACCCAGAACGCCGGGTCCGCGGCGTGCTTATGCCGGCGCCGGGCGCGCTGGTAGCGGTCGACGCGGCGTGCGGTCTGCGCGGAGAACGCCGACCAGCGTTCCCTGCCGCCCTTGCCGCGCCGGACGCGGACGGTCCGGTCGCGCACGTTCACGTCGCCGTCGGCGGCCATCGCGCACAGCTCGTCGGAGCGCACCAGGGCGTCGAACATGAGGGAGAACATCGCCTCGTCGCGGATGCCCTCAAAGCCCTTGTCGGCCGCGCAGGCACCGAGGATCGCCTCGATCTGCGCCCGGGTGAGCGCGGGCGGGGCCTTCTCGTCGATCTTCGGCCGGCCGACGCGGGTGATCCCCGCGGCGCCGATCTCATCCTCGGCGAGCAGCCACATGGCGAAGGCGCGCAGCGCGGCGAACCGGGAGTTGAGCGTGGAGCCCTGCAGTCCCTGCCGGGCCAGGTCGGCGAGCCAGCGGCGCGCCGGGCCGGGGTCGGTCATGTCGGGGGGCTCGCCGTTCGCGTCGCACCAGTCGAGGAAGAACCGCACGCCGGTCCGGTACTGCTTGACAGTGTGCGGCGACTTGCGCTCAGCCTCCAGCGCTATGAGCCACGAGTCGAGCAGCTCCCGCATGTCCCCTGCGTCCATCGCCGGTTTCCTTCGTTATCTTGACTACGAACCACGCCCGTGGTGTATCGTAGCCCACGGCGGCCGGAAACGGCAGGCCAGAGCGTTAAACTGCTGAGAACGGAACGCGGGATACCAAGCTGTTATCTAGCGGATAACGGAAATTAGCAAGAAACGGTCATCGCGGCCCTGGCGGGGCGGGGTGCGGCAGGCATCGACCGCGAACACCGAGTTCACGTCCACCTCCAGGGACCGGGCGCCGTGCACTCCACGATAACCGCGGTCCCGGTTCCCCGCCCGCGCGGCTATCCGCGCGGCGATGGCGAGTGCCGTGCTGTCACGACGTCACATCCCCGACGGGTTCATCAGCTGGTGGTGCGCGCGGCCCAGCCGCTGACTCGAGCCCGGCATCGTCGGCGTCATCCCCGTGTGGGTCGCGTACTGCCGCGTGGTGTTGAACGTCGCCGCGATCGCGACGCCCTGGCCGTTCAGCGTGACCGTGACGGGGTTCGTCAGGCCGAAGTTCTGGCAGGCAAGGTTGGTGAAGGACATGCTGAGCCGGTTCGCCATGAACGTGAGCAGGTTGTCGCCGACCCCTGTCACCGGCGGCTGGCCGGTGGCGAGGACGGCCGCGTTCGCCGCCAGGAACGGCGTCTGAATGTCGATGATGTACTGGCAGTACATCGCCGGGCTGCTGGTCTGGTTGTTCTGCGAATCGATCGGCGCCTGGCCCAGCTCTTCCCTGTACAGGTCGGTCTTCGCCGCGTCGAACCCGTTGGCGCCGTTCAGCACCATCTCGTCGTTCTCCGGCACAAGCGCCGCGATCGTCGGCTGGTGCGCGGCGGAGAGCAGCTCGTCCATGGCCTGGGAGCTGGTCGGCTGATCCTCGTTCGCCAGGTCGGGCGCCTCGAACGGGGTGCACCCGAGGACCGGGTCGATGAACTGGTCAAGCAGTGTGTTGTCGCTGCCGTTGACAAGCAGCGTGGAACCCTGGATGTTCTCCGCGTTGGACGCGGTGTCCTGCGCGGTCTGGCCGGTGGCCGGGTCCAGCAGGTACTCGGTCGTCACGTTGTCGCTCGGGTCCTGGTCCACCATGTCGAAGTTGCGGGTTTCCGGGCAGTTCCGGCCCGACCCCATGGCACCCCCAGACGGGATGATCTTGTCCGAGGTGCCTTCCGACGGCACGACCAGCTTGCCCTCGCGCTCATCCTGGAACGCCGCCGTGAAGAAGTTGATGCCGTTGCAGAACGACACCTGTCCGAAGACCGATCCGGGCATGCCGTTGACGCAGTTGGCATCCCGCAGCGTGCCGGGCGTCGCGCCGACCTGGTACAGGTCCGTGCCGTTGAACCCGAAGTCGATCGTGACGATCGCGGGCTTGGGCAGTATCGGCACCACGGGTGGCACGATCGGGGTCGTGCCCTTCGTGATGACAAGCGGGTCGTAGACGTAGAGCTTGCCCGTGACCGGGTCCAGGATCGTGGCCTGCACGAAGGCCCCGAGGTTGACCGCGTTGGTCATCTCGCACCCGGACTGCGCGGGGGTCTGGCCGTCTGTGCCGGTGAGCTGGTACGGCGTGGCCAGGCCCTGCGCGGTGAGCGGGTTCGCCGGGACGATGATGTCGCAGTCGACGTTGGCCGCAGTGGTCGCCGCGGCCGCCGAGGCCGTGCCCGTCGGCGACGGCGAAGCGCTGGCCGAGGTGCCCGCCGAGGCGCCCAGGGGTACCTGGCCGAGGCTCGGGGCGCCCGAGCCCCTCGCGACCGCGATCACGACCCCGAGCGTCAGGCCTAGCGCCAGGGGGATGGCGAGCGGGGCCGCGATACGCGCCACACGATTTCTGCGTGCGCGGCGCCATGCGGACCGATGCCCGGTGCTCATGCAGTCCACCTCCGTGTCCGCTGACGCTCCCGGAGGCACACGCTAGAACAGCCAGCCAGGCATTGGAGGAGAAATTAAGAAGATCTATGGCTTGTCCCGTTCTAGCGTGATCTTCGCTATTAAGCCGGCAGACTTATTGCGATCTCCTAACATCTCACATAGAGCGCGTGATCGTGGCGTGATTGCAGCGAGATAGTGGCGAGATAGGCCCGGCGAGCCCCGCGGCCGCCATGGCCCCGCACTGTGCGTGATGCTCTTCTTACGCATAGTGCGGCCGGTGGTCAGCTGCCGGCAGGCGCGCCCCCATCGCGCTTAGCAGTCGAAGGGATGCTTAACGTGCGTACGGCCCCGCCGGCGGCCCGGCCGGGACGGCCGGGCCGGTCCGCCCGGACCGGCCGGGACGGCCGGCCCGCGGCAGAAGGCGCGCGGCCGCTCGGCGCCCGCCGGGTGCTGTGGATCGCGGGGGCCTACTACCTGATCGGCGCGATCGCGCTGACCATCTGGCTGTGGCCGGACCCGGCGTCGCGGATCGTGGCAGGCAACCCCGCCGACGCTGACCAGTTCGCCTGGTTCTTCAGGTACGACGCCACAGCGGTCGCGCAGCTGAGGCTGCCCGCGCTGATCACCACGGGGATGAACGCCCCCCAAGGGGTCGCCATCATGTGGAACACGGCCATGCTGCTGCCCGGCGTGCTGCTGGCGCCGCTGACGCTGCTGGCCGGCCCGCAGGCCAGCCTGACGGTGCTCATGACAGTGGGGTTCGCGGGGTCTGCGGTCGCCATGTTCGCCGTGCTGCGCCGCTGGGACGCCAGCATCAGCGCCGCCGGGCTCGGCGGGCTGGTCTACGGGTTCTCCCCGGCGCTGATCCAGTCGTCGATGGGCCACTACGACCTCCAGTTCGCGGTCCTGCCGCCGCTGATCGTCGACGAAGCGCTGCGGCTGGCCACCGGGCGCTGCGGCACCGGCAGGCGGGCCGCAGCGCGCCGCGGGGCCCGGCTGGGCCTGCTGGCGGCAGCCCAGCTGTTCATCGCGGAGGAACTCCTGTTCGACGCGGCCGTGGCCGCGGCAATCCTCGTCGCGGTGCTGGCCCTGTCCCGGCCGGGAGCGGTGGGCGGCCGCATCCGTGACATCGCCACCGGCGCCGGCGCGGCGACCGCGGTGACCGCCGCGACCGCGGGCTACCCGCTGTGGGTGCAGTTCTTCGGCCCGCTGCGCCAGCAGGGCAGCCCCTTCGCCCCGGATTTCTACAAGAACGATCTCGCCGGGTTCGTCCGGCCCTCATCGGCCATGCTGCTGCATACGGCCGGCAGCGCCGCGTTCGCGGCCCGGTTCCAGGGCGGGCTCCCCGAATACCTCGGCTACCTCGGCTGGCCGATGCTCGCCGTCCTCGCGGTCATCGCGGTGCGGTTCTGGCGCCGCCTGCCGGTGCGCGCCGCGGCGGTGGCGTTCGCGGCGCTGTCGGCGTTCTCCCTGGGCGGGACCCTGCTGGCCGGCGGCAGGGAACACGAGGGCATCGTGCTGCCGTGGTACTGGCTGCAGACCCTGCCGGTCGCGGGCGCGGTGATCCCTGACCGGTTCTCCATCGTCGCCGACGGCGCGGCCGCCGCGATGGCGGCTTTCGGCCTCGACGCCGCGCGCGGTCGCTGGCCCCGGCTGAAGGGCCCGATCGCCGGCGTCGCGCTGATCGCGGTCCTGCCGCTGGTGCCCGTCCCGCTGCCCGCCGCCCAGGCCTCGCCTGTGCCAGCGGGCTGGACCGCGGCGTTCACCGCGCTGCGGCTGCCGGCCGGCGCGAGCGTCCTCGTGCTGCCCATCCCGGTGCTGACCTACACCGCTCCGCTTCGCTGGCAGGCCGACACCGCCATGCCCTCCTCGATGTACGGCGGCTATTACATGGGGCCGACCTGGAACGGGCCGGCTGCCACAGACGGCAACGGGCTGTCTTCTGAAGCCGGCTACCTGAACCAGCTCTGGGCGCAGTCAGCGGGCGTCAACGTTACGGAGGTCGCCACCCTCCCGGCCAACGGACTGTACCCGAGTCCCCTCCAGATGCGGGCGCAGCTCGCGGGCTGGGAGCCGGCCGCCGTCGTCGCGGTCACGAGCCCGCACTCGGCATTCGGCCGTTATCTGGCCGGCCTGCTCGGGCGGCCAACCGTCATTGCCGGTAATGTCATCGGCTGGCGCCTCACGCATTAGTCCATTAGCAACGCGCCGACTGACCGCATGCCGCGAATACCGCCAACTCCTGACGTTCCTGACGTGCCTGATAAGACAGGCAAAAGCAAAAAGCAGCCGATAGATGGCTGTTATACACGGCGGTCGCCAGTTGGCTGTGGGCCTGCCGCGATGCCCGCGCCTGACCGGCCGCCTCCGTCTCGGCCCATTTCCCCGTCCGTCACAACAGCCCCTCCCGCTGGCCTTCCGCCCCGCCGACCGGACTACGTGGTAGATCCGGCTGGTCAGGACCAGCCGGATCTACCACGATAACCGGCCTGCCCGGAATGCCCGGTTCCGCGGTCCCACGCGGCGGGGACGGCCGGGCGGCACGTCGCCGCGACGGCCGGGCCGGGCGATCACGCCCACGGCAAAAGTGAAAGGCAACCGAGATATAAACGTTACGAGGCCCCCGAGAGCACCGGCGCCGCGGGGAATTCTGCACCGAAGGTGAGCGGGACATGGCGACGTGTCATCCCGATGTCCCAGTGTCGTTACGCACCGTCGAGCCTGGGCGGTGAGTTTCTCGCGGTGAGTTAGCTGCGGGTTTCCCGGCAAGGATTCACAGCGACTTCGCAGCCCGGTCTCAGGGCAACTTCCGGCTAGCCTGATACGTCTGTTGTAAGTGGACGGGCCGTGATCCGAGGTCTCCCGAATTGATACCTCCCCGCGCTCGGATCGGCCGTCCTGCACGACAGCGATGTCATCCGGCACCAATAGGATTGGCGTCGAAGAGACAGCAGCACCGGACCATCGATCTGACGAACCGTCGAGGAGACCGCACCGTGTCGTTCTTGGGAAGGATGGGCCGGCAGGCTGCGCTGCTGTTCCGGCATCGTGGCATCACGGCGATCGTCGCCGCGGCCGTCCTGGTTTTCGTCGCGGGCGGCACGTTCGCCGCCGTCTCTTCCCGGGCCGACAGTCATGCGACGCTGGCCAGCAACGACAAGCCCTTGGACGCTAAGCCCAAGGCGCGACCGGCCGGGCCGCTGCAGGTCGTTTCCGTCAGCCCGGGCAGCGGCGCGCGTGACGTCAACGGCGCGACCGCGATCACGGTGACCTTCTCGTCCGCCCTCGCGCCGCAGACGCCGCTTCCGTCGCTGGCACCGAAGATCGCCGGCAACTGGCAGGTCTCCGGCGCCACCGCGACCTTCACCCCGTCCGTCGGCTACCTGGCCGGGACCAAGGTAACCCTCACGATCCCTGGCGGCGCTGGCGGCATCCTCGGCGCGGCCGCCACGGCCGGCACCCTGCGGACGGCCCGCACCGTGAAGTTCACCACCGGCTCGTTCTCCACGCTCCGGCTGCAGGAGCTGCTGACCCAGCTCGGGTACCTGCCGCTCACCTGGACGCCCGCCGACCCCGCCACCGCGGCGATCCCGGCCGATGACGCCAACGCCCAGCTGTCCGCCGCCTACGACCCGCCCGCGGGCACGTTCACCTTCAAGCCCGGCTACCCGAGCGAGCTGACCAGCCAGTGGCAGGCGGGCACCGACAACATCCTGGTCGACGGGGCGGTCCGCGCCTTCGAGTACAACCAGGGGCTGACCATGGACGGCATCGCGGGGCCGCAGGTATGGTCCGCCCTGCTCACCGCCGTCGCCAAGGGACAGGACAACCCGAGCGGCTACACCTACGCGGTGGCCGACCAGGACTCGCCCAACGAGACGCTGCGGGTCTGGCACGACGGCAAGCTCATCCTGGACACCCCGGCCAACACCGGCATCCCGGCGTCGCCGACCGAGGACGGGACCTTCCCCGTCTACCTCAAGTTCCAGGTCACCCAGATGCAGGGCATCAACCCGGACGGCACGCCCTACGACGACACGGTGTACTGGGTCTCCTACTTCAACGGCGGAGACGCCGTGCACTACTTCCCCCGGCCTGGCTACGGGTACTACCAGAGCCTTGGCTGCGTGGAGATCCAGTATGACCCCGCCGAGTTCATCTGGCCGTACCTGACCTACGGCACCCTGGTCACCGTCACCGGTCCGGTGGCCTGACCTGCCCTTACGGAACTGTGACGGCTGGCTGCGGACGGTCTCCCCGCTGTGCGGGGCATGCTTGGCTCGCGGCTATGCGAGTACTGGGTGACGGGTGCGGCCGCTTCCCCGGGCCACAGCCGACCTCGGGGCGGGCATGTTCTTGGCGCTGTCCGGTCTGCGACCCCGTCACCGGCCAGCGTGGATCGCGCGGGAGGCCGGCGCCGGCCGTGACACGGCCGGCGCCGCGGGACGGGCGAGCGGCAGCCTGATGATGAACTGGCAGCCCGGCCCGGTGTTCCTGACGCTGAGCTGGCCGGAGTGCGCCTCGACGATCCCGCGTGCGATGGACAGCCCGAGCCCGGCGCCGCCGGACGGGTCAGGCGTCCGCGCGCTCTCGCCACGGAACGCGACGTCGAACACCCGCGGCAGGTCGCCCGGCGGTATGCCGCCGCACTCGTCGGCCACGCTCACCCATGCCGTGCCGGAACGGATGTCGCCGAGCACCTCGATCGTCCCGTCGTACGGCGTGTGCCTGATCGCGTTGATGACAAGGTTCCGCACGGCACGTCCCATCTCGGCCGTGTCGATGACGACGGGCATGCCGCGGACCGCGGACCCGGCGAGCCGGATCCCCTTGGCCCGCGCCACCGGCTCGGCGCTCGCGACGACCTCGGCGACCAGGTCCTCAAGACCGACGAGCCGCGGCGACAGGCGCAGCGTGCCCGCGTGGATCCGCGACAGCTCGAAGAGGTCGTCGATCATCGCCGCCAGCCGGTCGGTCTCCCGGCGGATCTGCGAGTGGTAGTGGCTGACCTCGCGCGGATCGGTCACCACCTGGTCCTCAAGCGCCTCGGCCATCGCCCGCAGCCCGGCCAGCGGCGTCCGCAGGTCGTGGCTCACCCAGGCGACCAGCTCGCGGCGGCTCGCGTCCAGGGCCCGCTCGCGTGCCCGCGCCTGGCCGAGCCGGTCGTGCGCCTCTTCCAGCCCCGCGGACAACCCGGCCAGCTCGGCGGGCAGGCGGACCTGCGGCGGCGTGTAGATGCCGCTGTCGCCGACCTCGCGGACCGCGCGCAGCAGGGTCTTGCTCGCCTTGGTGAGCGTGCGGCCGGTCACGAACGCGACCGCGAGCCCGGCCAGGCCCGCGATGAACAGCAGCTCGAACACGGGCTTGCCAGGCTGGGCGCCGATCATCCGCACGGTGATGACACCCACCCCGGCGAGCGAGGTCGCGACGGTCACGAACGCGACCATGCTGAGCATCACGCCGATCGACCGGCCCGACATCATCAGCCTCAGGATCAGCACGCTGATCAGCGTTATCACGACGGCTATACCGCCGACCCAGCCGAAAACGAAGACGAGGTCCGCCGGGCAGACCCCGGAAAGGACACCGGCGAGGGTGCCGGCCGTGCCGGTCATGCCGGCTCTGGCTCGTACCGGTAGCCGACCCCCCAGACGGTGACGATGCGCCTGGGCAGCGTCGGGTCGGCCTCGAGCTTCTCGCGCAGCCGGCGCACGTGCACGGTGACGGTGGACGTGTCACCGAAGGTCCAGCTCCAGACCTCGTTGAGCAGCTGTTCCCTGGTGAACGCCTTCCGCGGATTGCGCATCAGGAACACGAGCAAGTCGTACTCGCGGGACGTCAGCTGGATGAGCTTGCCGCCCACGCGGACCTCGTGTGCCGCCAGGTCGACGGTCAGGTCGCGGTCGGCGATGACCCCGCCGTCCGGCCTGTCCGGCAGCCCGGTGCTCCTGGCCCGGCGCAGCACCGAACGCACCCGCATCGCGAGCTCACGCGGGCTGAACGGCTTGATGACATAGTCGTCGGCGCCGGTCTCGAAGCCGGCCAGCCGGTCGGTCTCGTTGCCGAGCGCGCTCAGCATCACCACCGGAATCGGCCAGCGCTCCCGCAGCCGCCTGCAGACCTCGAGGCCGTCGATGCCAGGCAGCATGAGGTCGAGCACGACCAGATCCGGAGGCCGCTCGGCGACGCGACGCAGCGCCTCGTAACCGTCGTGGACGCACTCGACGGTGTGACCGTCGCGTACCAGGTAGCGCCCGACGACGTCCGCGACCGTAGGGTCGTCGTCGACCACGACGATCCGCCCTGGCGGGTCAGGGTTGATGCTCACCGTTACAAGGTAAAGCGGCGCGGGTCGGCGCGTGTGTCAAATGGGACGAAAACGTCACCGGCTCGTAACTTCTGCCGGCGGGGCGGGTCACGCCGTTAGCGGACCGTAAGGCCGGTGACGATTCGGTGAGGCTGCGCCCGTGAACACGTGATCACGCGCCCGCCGGGTGAACACTGGTGTGCGTTCCTGATGCCTACCGGGGGAGGTCCCGCGTGATCGGCGAACTCTACGAAGATGCCCTCGCCGGGCACGCGCGGCCGGAGATCGAGCACGCCGACGGCAGCAGGACGCCGCTGCTGGCGGACGACTGGCTGCACGGCCGCCCTGGGGACGGGTCTGTCGTCGGCCGCTGCGCCGGCCCGACCCTGGACGTCGGGTCAGGCCCCGGGCGGCTGACGGTCGCGCTGGCCGAGCGCGGCATCCCCGTGCTCGGCATCGACGTCGCCCCGTGCGCCGTGCGCCTCTCCCGGCCGGCCGGGGCGCTGACGTTGCCGCGCGATGTATTCGGCCGGGTGCCAGGGGCCGGGCGCTGGATGACGGTGCTGCTCGCCGACGGGAACATCGGGATCGGCGGCGATCCCGTCGCGCTGTTGCACCGGGTGGGCGAACTGCTGACCCCGCTCGGGCAGGCGCTGGTCGAGGTCCAGCCGCCGGGCGCGGCGCTGCGCCGCGAGCAGGTCAGGCTCTGGTACGGCGGCCTGGCCAGCGCCTGGTTCCCGTGGGCGTACGTGGGCGTCGACCAGATCGCCGAGGTCGCCGGTGGCGCTGGCCTGTCCGTCGGCGAAACCTGGTCGGCCGCCGGACGCTGGTTCAGCGTGCTGCGTCAGGCGCGGCCCGACCGCGACGAATGCCTGCCAGCGCCCGTGCCCGACTGTTTCAGCAGCTGACAGCCGGCCGCCGGGCCGGGCCCGCGGCTGACCGCGGACGGCACTCCGGCGTCCGGGGCCGCCGGTCCTTGACCCCATCGCCGGATTCTTACCGCGTGCTTACCGGAAGCGAGATGGCCGGGCACAGCGCCCGCCGGCCACGGTCAATGGGAGCATGAGCTTCGACAACCAGGCGCGGCGTCAGCGCCCGGGGCGCTACCCGGCGACCGGACAGTACGAGAACGGCTACGGCACCCCGAGCGCTCCGCGGCGCCGGGCACCCTGGGCGGACCCGTGGGAGCGCAGCGGGCCGGGCGCCCATGCCCAGCTGCCCCCATGGGAGATTAGCCCGCGCCAGTCCCCGGGCGCGCAGCGGGCCGTGCGGAGCACGGGCGCGCGGCGTCCCGCGCGGAACACCGGCGGCCAGCAGAATGTCCGGAACACCGGGGCGCTGCCGTCCGTCTGGGACACGGGCGCGCGGCGGGCTGCCCGGGATACCGGCGCGCAGCGGGCCGTGCGGGACACGGGCGCGCAGCGGGCCGTGCGGGACACGGG
>JASHPP010000512.1 GCA_030038035.1 Trebonia sp. | reverse complement strand
ATCGCGCTCGTCCTGATCGCCATGTCCGCGGTGCTGATGCCGGTGGTGATCCTCGCCTCCTGGCACGACGCCGATAACCAGGGCACCGGCGCAAGGCCCGCCGGCGCGCTGCCGCCGCGGCACAGCGTGAAGACCTATTTCGCGCTGATGATGGTGCTCGAGACGATGATGATCGGGGTCTTCGCGGCCACCGACGTGTTCCTTTTCTACGTGTTCTTCGAGGCCATGCTGGTGCCGATGTACTTCATGATCGGCAGCTACGGCGTCGGGAAGCGGCAGTACGCGGCGGTCAAGTTCCTGCTCTACAGCCTGCTCGGCGGGCTGCTCATGCTGGTCGCGGTCATCGCGCTGTACGTGTACTCCGCCCGCAGCGGCGCCACGGGCTACCACGGGTCGTTCCTGTTCAGCGAGCTTGTGCACGTGTCGCTCAGCCCGACCGTGCAGAAGTGGCTGTTCCTCGGGTTCTTCATCGCGTTCGCGATCAAGGCGCCGCTGTGGCCGTTCCACACCTGGCTGCCCGACGCGTCGTTCTCCGCCCAGCCGGGAACCGCGGTGCTCATGCTCGGCGTCATGGACAAGGTCGGCACGTTCGGCATGATCCGGTACTGCCTGGAGCTGTTCCCGACCGCGTTCCGCTACTTCACGCCGCTGGTCCTCACGCTCGCGGTGATCAGCATCCTGTACGGCGCCGTCGTGGCGATCGGCCAGACCTCGATGAAGCGGCTGATCGGTTACACGTCGGTCTCGCACTTCGGCCTCATCGTCCTTGGCATTTTCGCCCTGACGTCGCAGGGCCAGTCGGGCGCGACCCTGTACATGGTCAACCACGGGTTCGCCACCGGCGCGATCTTCCTGCTCGCCGGGTTCCTGATCGCCAGGCGCGGCTCGGACCGCATCGCCGACTACGGCGGCGTGCAGAAGGTCGCGCCGCTGCTCGCCGGGCTCTTCCTTGTGTCCGGCCTGGCCCTGCTCTCGCTGCCGGGGCTGTCCACGTTCGTCAGCGAGTTCCTCGTGCTTGTCGGCACGTTCTCGCGGTACAAGGTGGCCGCCGCGTTCGCGACAGCGGGGATCATCCTCGCCGCGGTGTACGTCCTGTGGATGTACCAGCGTGCGATGAACGGGCCGGTGGCCGAGTCCGTCAGCGGCATGCCCGACCTGAAGGCGCGCGAACTGCTCGCCGTGGCTCCGCTGATCGCCCTGATCATCGCGATGGGCGTCTACCCCAAGCCCGTGCTCGACGTGATCAACCCCGCGGTGCAGTCCACGATGTCCCAGGTGCACTCCACCAACCCGGTGCCCGCCCACCCCGTATCCGTATCCGCAGGAGCCCAGCCGTGACTTCCCTCCTCGCCGCCACCACTTCCGGGGCGATCCCCGCCCCTAGCATCGAGTACAGCCAGCTCGCGCCGATGCTCGTGGTGTTCGGCGCGGCCATCGTCGGCGTGCTCGTCGAAGCCTTCGTGCCGAGGGAGCTGCGCCGCAGCGTGCACCTGCTGCTCGCGTTCGGCAGCCTCGCCGCCGCGTTCATCTGGACCTGCGTGATCGCGGCGTCCTCGACGCTGTTCGCGAAGGGCAGCGCCGGCCACGTCGCGGCGATGGGCGCGGTCGCCGTGGACCGGCCGACGCTGTTCATCCAGGGCACGATCCTCGTGCTCGCCTTCGTCAGCGTGCTGCTGATCGCCGACGCCTCACACGACGTGCCTGAGTTCGCCGGGCAGGCCGCCGCCCCGCCAGGGTCGGCCGAGGAGCGCGAGGGCCTGCTGGCCGGCCTGGTGCACACCGAGATCTACCCGCTCACGCTGTTCGCCGTCGGCGGCATGCTGCTGTTCCCGGCCTCCAACGACCTGCTCACCATGTTCGTGGCGCTCGAGGTGCTGTCCCTCCCGCTGTACCTGCTGTGCGGCCTGGCCAGGCGGCGCCGCCTGGTGTCGCACGAGGCGGCGATGAAGTACTTCCTCCTCGGCGCGTTCTCCTCGGCGTTCTTCCTGTTCGGCATCGCGATGCTGTACGGGTTCTCCGGCTCGGTGTCGCTGGCCACGATCGCGTCCGCGGCCACGGCCAACAGCGGCAACGACACGCTCCTGTACGCGGGGATCGCGCTGACCGGCATGGGGCTGCTGTTCAAGATCGGCGCGGTCCCGTTCCAGAACTGGAAGCCGGACGTCTACCAGGGCGCCCCCACCCCGATCACGGCGCTGATGGCGTCGTGCACCGTGGTGTCCGCGTTCGGGGCGCTGCTGCGGGTTTTCTACGTGGCGTTCGGCAATCTCACGTGGGACTGGCGCCCGGCGCTCTGGGTCGTGACGATTCTCACGATGGTGGTCGGCGCGGTGATCGCCATCACCCAGCGGGATGTCAAGAGGCTGCTCGCCTACTCCTCGATCGCGCACGCCGGGTTCATCCTGACCGCGGTCGTCGCGGCCTCGGTAGCGGGGCTGTCCAGCTCGCTGTTCTACCTCGCGGCCTACGGCCTGACCACCGTCGGGGCGTTCGCGGTGATCACGCTGGTCCGCGATCCAGGCGGGGAGGCCGACCACCTGTCCCGCTGGGCCGGGCTGGGCAAGCGCTCGCCGCTGGTGGCAGGCATCTTCGCGCTGTTCCTCCTCGCGTTCGCCGGCATCCCGCTGACCAGCGGGTTCACCGGGAAGTTCGCGGTCTTCCAGGCGGCCATCGCGGGCGGGGCGACGCCGCTTGTCATCGTCGGCGTGCTGTCTTCCGCGATAGCCGCGTTCTTCTACGTCCGCATCATCGTGCTCATGTTCTTCAGCGACCCGGTGGAGGACGGCCCGGAGGTCGTGGTGCCCGGCCTGTTCACCGGCACGGCCGTGGCCATCGGCACCGTGGCCACGCTCGTCTTGGGCATCGTGCCCGAGCCGGTGCTGAGCCTGGCCAACCACGCGGCGACGCAGTTGTTCGTGCGCTGAGCGCCCGCGTGTTAGTCCGCAAAGCCCGCGGTCACCGACCCTGGTCTGTTCCGGCCGGCTGTACGTTCCGTATGCTGGTGAGTCCGTACCGGCAGGGATGAGAGCCGGGCCGAGGACTGGAGTCGCAGTGACGATCGCCGTTCCCGTCGAGTTCGCCGACGAGGCGCTCACCGCCGAGATGGCCGAGGACCTCGCCGCGGTGGAAGCCGCGCTGCGCGAGACCTCCTTCGGCGGCGACCCGATGTTCGCCGATGTCTCCAGGCACATGATGGAAGCCGGCGGCAAGCGGTTCCGCGCCATGCTCGTGCTGCTGGCGGCCCGGTTCGGTGACAGCAGGGACAAGCGGATCGTGCCCGCGGCGGTAGCGATCGAGCTGACGCACCTCGCCACGCTCTTCCACGACGACGTGATGGACGAGGCGTCGATGCGGCGGGGCCATCGGTCGGCCAACTCCATGTTCGGGAACTCGGTGGCGATCCTGGCCGGCGACTTCCTGTTCGCCCGGGCGTCCCGGATCCTCGCCGACCTCGGCCCCGAGGCCATCAGGATCCAGGCGGAGACGTTCAGCCGCCTGGTGGACGGGCAGCTCGCGGAGACCATCGGGGTCCAGCCGGGAGTGGACCCGCTGGACCATTACATGCACGTGATCACGGAGAAGACAGGCTCGCTGATCGCCACGTCGGGGCGGTTCGGCGCGATGTTCTCAGGCGCGCCTGATGACGTGGCCGACCTGATCGCCGAGGCCTGCCTGCGGATCGGCGTCGCCTGGCAGCTGTCCGACGACGTGCTCGACGTGGCGAGCACGTCCGCGCAGTCCGGCAAGGAGCCGGGCACGGACCTGCGGCAGGGGGTGGCGACGCTGCCGGTGCTCTACGCGGTGCGCGCGATCGCGACCACCCCGCAGCTTGGGCGGCTGCGATCCCTGCTGCAGGACGCGGACCTGACCGACCCGGCGCTGCACGCCGAGGCGCTGTCCCTGCTGCGGACCTCCCCGGCGCTTGCGGAGGCCAGGGAGACCGTGCGGACATGGATCGCGGGCGCCAGGGACCTGGTGGCCCGGCTGCCCGACGTGCCGGCCCGCGCCGCCTTCGAGGCGCTGTGCGACTTCGTCATCACCCGCGCCGCCTGACCATATCCGGCCGGCCGCGATACCCAGGAGCACTTTGCACACTCCATGCATGGACAAATCGCCCATAACGGACTCCGAAATGGTCACAGAGTGAGCGAAGTAGAACGGCTGGGGCTGTCGGTGCTTATGGGAGGAAGTCGGCAGCGTGCCGCCGGGGAAGAGGGCGGCAGCGTGCCGCCGGGGAAGAGAGTCGTGGAACAGCGCACCGCATACGGTGGTTGTGCTGCACGGGAAAACTCCGGAGGAGACGCGATGAGCATTTTCGGCTTCCGTAAGACGCAGCGGGTCACCCCAGAGGAGGCGCTGCCAGGACGGAGCACGCCGATGCCCGTGCCCGAGCGGCACGCGGTGCTCGGCTCCCCGCTGAAGCCGCCGTACCCGGCGGGCAGCGAGATCGCCGAATTCGCGCTCGGCTGCTTCTGGGGCGAGGAGCGCAACTTCTGGCAGGTGCCGGGCGTGATCACCACGGCCGTGGGCTACCAGGGCGGGTACACGCCCAACCCCACCTACGAGGAGGTCTGCACCGGCCGCACGGGCCACGCGGAGACCGTCCGGGTCGTGTTCGACCCGGGCAAGGTCTCCTACGAGCAGCTCCTCAAGGTCTTCTGGGAGTC
>JASHPP010000511.1 GCA_030038035.1 Trebonia sp. | reverse complement strand
GGCCGTCCCGGTCCATGGTGTCGCCGATCCGCAGCGTGAGCATCCGGTCCACGTACTCCTGCGGGGTGCCCAGGCCGTAAATGCAGGACACGGACGCCACGACGATCGTGTCCCGCCGGGTGAGCAGCGAGTTGGTGGCGGAGTGCCGTAGCCGCTCGACCTCGTCGTTGATCGAGGAGTCCTTCTCGATGTAGGTGTCGGTCTGCGGGACGTACGCCTCGGGCTGGTAGTAGTCGTAGTACGAGACGAAGTACTCGACCGCGTTCTCTGGCAGCATCTCGCGAAGCTCGTTCGCGAACTGGGCGGCGAGCGTCTTGTTCGGCAGCATGACCAGGACGGGACGCTGCAGCCGCTCGGCTATCCACGCGACGGTCGCGGTCTTGCCGGTCCCGGTCGCGCCGAGCAGGACCGTGTCCTTCTCGCCCGCCCGGATCCGCCGCTCGATCTCGGCGATCGCGCCGGGCTGGTCTCCCGCGGGAACCATGTTCGTGACGACATTGAACGGCGCGAGCCTGCGCTGCAGGTCCGTAACCGGCCGCACCGCGCCACCTCCTCCCGGCCATTCCTGGCTCCCGGCCATTCCTGGCCGCTCCCGGCCGCCGTGCTCCCCCGCGGCGGCTCACGATCCAACACTACGGCGGGGGTCTGACATTCCGGCCGGGCGGTTGCGATCCTGCGGGGCTGCGAGCCCGTACCGTCCCGGGAGAGCGGGGGGCCGCGCCGCGCCCGCAGCGACCGGGGTCGGGTCTCGAGCTCGCCCCGTTCCGGCCGGATATCTCACATACTGGGACGATTTTGCCAACTTGGGACCCGGGACGCAGCGTCTGTGCCCAGCTTTGTCCCGTTTTGTCCATGCAGCTCGGGTCCTAAGATGTTCCGGCCACGCGAAGGGCGTCCGGCATGGAGCGCGCTTAACCATCCGGGCCCGGGGTTCGTCATAGAAGGGTGAAGCGTTCCCGAGGAAAAGAGAATCCGATGAGACAACTGAGAACCGGCGGTTGCGTGATCGCGCTGCTGGGGCTCCTCGGCTTGGCGACCGCTTGCGCCTCGGCGCCCGTTTCCCCGGCGGGCAGCGGAGCGCGGGAGACCGCGATCACGACCAGCGCGGCGCCGTCGGGGGCGGTAGCCGGGCACTCGCAGACAGGCGCGGCGGAATCGGCGGCGAGCGCGGCGGCGGCCAAGGCGGTGGCAGAGAAAGAAGCGGCGGCCAAAGAGCACGGAGCCGTTGCCACGGCCAAGGCCGGCGCCGCCGTCAAGCGCGCCGACTTGTTTAACGGCGTTTCCTGCGCTGGCGCGCAGTGTGTCGCCGTCGGCGCGTGGTACTACGGCATCACCCGTGAGCACACGCTGGTCGAGCAGTGGACGGGCAAGGCGTGGATCCTGGAGCCGTCGCCTGACGGGCCGAAATACAGCAGTCTCGCAGCCGTGTCCTGCGCTCCGGCCAGCTCGGCCACTTCGGCCGGCTGCCTGGCCCTTGGCGCCCCGATCCTCGCCGGGTACGGCAGCCACTGGCGGGTCATCGCCTCGCCCAGTGACGCCGCCGACTTGGACGCGGTCTCGTGCGCGAGCGCGGACGCGTGCATGGCGGTAGGGACGGGAAGCGGGACGGCGCTCGTGTTCGCCACCTGGAACGGCAAGACCTGGCATGCCGGGACGATGCACGCCCCGCCGCCGCAAGCACAGCAGGCCGACATCGCCGCGGTGTCGTGCGCCGCGGCGGACGACTGCGTGGCGGTCGGCAACTACGCCTACGGGCTCACCGCCCAGCCCAGCCCCGCCTACCGGGACAAGACGCTCGCCGAGCGATGGAACGGCCGCTCCTGGAGCCTGCTGCCTGGCACCGTGGACGTGAGCCACAACGACGAGTTCACCGCCGTGTCCTGCCCGGCCGCGGACGACTGCACCGCTGTGGGCGACAACCAGGGGCAGTATCCGCTGGCCGAGCGCTGGAACGGCAAGACCTGGCGGGTCGAGCCGATGCCCACGGTGAGCAGCATCGGCTACCTCGAGCTGGCCGGCGTGTCCTGCCCGGCTGCGGGCTTCTGCGTCGCGGCCGGCACCTACCAGGACACCCCGGTGGCGGAGACCTGGGACGGGAAGACGTGGCGGCTAACCCAGCTGCCTGAGCCGCCGGGCGGCGACCTCTACACGCAGGTCAGCGCGGTCTCCTGCGCAAGCTCGCAGTCGTGCGTGGCGGTGGGCGACACCGTGCCCGCGAACACCTTCGCCGAGGTGTACGCACACGGCAAGTGGCGGCTTTCGGCCACGCGGAACCCGACCTGAGGCGCTGCCCGGCCGCCGCGCTAGGGTAGCCGCGGCCGGGCAGGCCGGCCCGGCGGAGGGAGAACCATGCTGCGGGTCGGGCTGACCGGCGGGATCGGGGCCGGGAAGAGCGAGGTGTCCCGGCGGCTGGCCGCGCTCGGCGCGGTCGTCATCGACGCGGACACGGCCGCACGGGAGGTGGTCGAGCCCGGCACACCCGGGCTCGACCGGATCGCGGCGGCTTTCGGGCCGGAGGTGCTGCGGCCCGACGGCTCGCTGGACCGGGCGCGGCTGGCGGCGATCGTGTTCGCGGACGGCGCTGCGCGGGCTCGGCTGAACGCCATCGTCCACCCGCTCGTGCACGAGCGGATGCGGGCCGCCGAGGCGGC
>JASHPP010000510.1 GCA_030038035.1 Trebonia sp. | reverse complement strand
CGACGGCAGCAGGACGCCGCTGCTGGCGGACGACTGGCTGCACGGCCGCCCTGGGGACGGGTCTGTCGTCGGCCGCTGCGCCGGCCCGACCCTGGACGTCGGGTCAGGCCCCGGGCGGCTGACGGTCGCGCTGGCCGAGCGCGGCATCCCCGTGCTCGGCATCGACGTCGCCCCGTGCGCCGTGCGCCTCTCCCGGGCGGCCGGGGCGCTGACGCTGCCGCGCGACGTATTCGGCCGGGTGCCAGGGGCCGGGCGCTGGATGACGGTGCTGCTCGCGGACGGGAACATCGGGATCGGCGGCGATCCCGTCGCACTGTTGCGCCGGGTGAGCGAACTGCTGACCCCGCTCGGACAGGCACTGGTCGAAATCCAGCCGCCGGGCACGGCGCCGCGCCGCGAGCAGGTCAGGCTCTGGTACGGCGGCCTGGCCAGCGCCTGGTTCCCGTGGGCGTACGTGGGCGTCGACCAGATCGCCGAGGTCGCGGGTGGCGCTGGCCTGTCCGTCGGCGAGACCTGGTCGGCCGCCGGGCGCTGGTTCAGCGTGCTGCGCCAGGCGCGGCCCGACCGGGACGAATGCCTGCCAGCGCCCGTGCCAGACGGCCTCAGCAGCTGACAGCCGGCCGGGCCCCTGGACGCATCGCGGGATTCTTACCGCGTGCTTACCGGAAGCGAGATGGCCGGGCACAGCGCCCGCCGGGCACGGTCAATGGGAGCATGAGCTTCGACAACCAGGCGCGGCGTCAGCGCCCGGCGCGCTACCCGGCGACCGGACAGTACGAGAACGGCTACGGCACCCCGAGCGCTCCGCGGCGGCGGGCACCCTGGGCGGACCCGTGGGAACGCGGCGGGCCGGGCGCCCGTACCCAGCTGCCCCCATGGGAGATTAGCCCGCGCCAGTCCCCGGGCGCGCGGCAGTCCGTGCGGAGCACAGGCGCGCGGCGTCCCGCGCGGAATACCGGCGGGCAGCAGAGTGTCCGCAACACCGGGGCGCTGCCGTCCGTCTGGGACACCGACGCGCGGCGGGCTGCCAGGGACACCGGAGCGCGGCGGGCCGGGCGGGGGAACCCGATGCCGCGGGCCGGGCGCGGGCTGCTGGGCGGCGGCATCGCCGGCTTCCTGGCCGCGGCGGCCGTCCTCGGCGTGGCGAACCTGGCCGCCGCCTTCGTGCGGCCCCAGGCGTCGCCGATCGTCGCGGTCGGCGGGGCGTTCGTCGACCATGCCCCGCGCGCGCTGAAGAATTTCGCCGTCGGGGAGTTCGGCGGGAACGGCAAGAACATGCTGCTGCTCGGCATGTACGTCACGATCGCGCTCATCGCGATCGTCATCGGCATGCTCGCCTCGCGCCGGCTGTGGATCGGGGTGGCGGGCATGGGGCTCTTCGGCCTGTTCGGCGCCTTCGCCGCCATCATGCGCCCAGAAAGCCACGTCACCGACGTCATTCCGTCGATAGCAGGCGGGATCGCGGGCATCGCCGCCGTCGTCTATCTGGCCGGTCGCCGGGCACCCAGGTCCCGCAGGACCCCCGCGGCCCAGGCACGCAGGACAGCCCGCCATGCGCAGGCGTGATCCAGGTCAGCGTGGCATGGCCCGCCCGTGGTCTCACTGGCCGGCGGGATCGCTTACGTTCACCGGGTTGCCGGCCGCGTAGCCGTAACGCTGACCGGTCAGCGGTGTCAGCGGATCGGGAGTAAGGAACTGGCCCGTCGCCGGGTCGTAGTAGCGGGACCGCAGGTACTGCAAGCCGCTTTCCGCGTCGGTGTACTGGCCGTCGTACCCAAGGGCGGTGGCGGCGCCGGTGTGCCCGGTGACCGTCCCGTACGGGCCGTAGGTGTAGGTCCCGGTGACCGCGCCCGCGGAGTTCGTGATGAGGCGGGTGCTGCCGGACTGGTCGGCCAGCAGGTAGCCGGGAGTGGACCCCGTGACCTGCTCGATCGCCCGGCCGCCCGGCCCGTACACGTAGTACATGCTCCCGGCCGCGATCACCAGCGGCACGCTCCCGGACTGGTCCCAGGCGAAGTCGGTCGCGATGCCGCCGGCGGTCTCGGACATCAGCAGTCCGTCCCCGTCGTAGGCGTAGGACGCGGCCGTGCCGTAAGCGGTGAGCTCGTTCGCCTGGTTGTAGGTCAGGCTCGTGGCGCCGGCACCGGTACGATCGCCGTCTTTGTTGTAGGCATACGCCGTCGTCACGGCCGGAGTGCCGGCAGTGGTGGTCGACGTGAGCTGGCCGTCGGCGTTGAACGCCTGCCGGACGCCGCCGGGCAGCGCGATCAGGTCCCCGGCGGCGTCGTAGCCGTAGCTTCCTGCGCTGTCCGCGGCCAGCTGGTTCAGCGGCGTGTAGCTGTAGCGCTGCGTGCCAGCCACGGACCCGGTCTCGGTGTCGGTGACGACGTCACCCAGGCTGTTCCTGGTGTACGTGAAGCTGGCCAGGGTCACCGAGCCCAGCTCGTCGGTCACCGACATCAGCTGGTTCGCCTTGTCATACGTCATCAGCACGCGGACGCCATTCGGGTACGCCACCGAGGTGAGGTTACCGTCCCTGTCGTAGCCGGCCGTGGTGGAGTGGCCCAGCCAGTCGGTGACCGACACTAGCTGGCCGGCGCCGTCGTAAGTGCGAGTCACCACGGATCCGTTCGGATAAGTCAAAGAAATGAGCAGTCCGGCAGCGTCGTACCGATAGGAGACCGTCGTGCCCGCGCCGTCCGTGACGCGGGTGAGGTGACCGTCCGCGTCGTAGGCGTAGGTCGTGGTGCCTGTGCCATCGGTCATGGACGCGCGGCGGCCGTCGGCGTCGTACGTGTAGCGGACGTCGGGCGTCGTGCCGTCCGAGTACGTGATGGCGGTGAGGTCGTAGTCCTTGTCATAGGCGTAGGTGGTGACCTGGCCTTCGGCGTCGGTGAGCGCGGTGCGGTAGCCAGCCAGGTCGTAGGCGTACTTCGTGACGTCCCCAAGCGGGTCGGTGACCGACACCAGCTGGCCGGGCGCGTCGTAGGCGTACCTGGTGACGTCCCCCGCCGCGTTCACCACGCTGATGACGTTGCCGTCGGCGTCGTAATGCGTCTCCTGCGCCGAGCCGCCAGGGCGGATGATCTTGGTCTGCTCGCCGTCGCCGTTGTAGACGTAGCTCGTGACCTGCCCGGCCGGGTTGGTAACCGCCACCTGGTCGCCATCGGGGTCGTAGGCGTACCTGGTCACGTGGCCGTCCGGATCGGTGACCGAGGTCACCTCGCCGTCCGCGTTGTAGGCGGTGGCGGTGGTTCCGGCCTTCGCGGGGCTGCCGGCGACGGGGCACGTGATGCCCGCGGCCGTCGCGTTCGGCTCGGCCGCGCAGGTGCGTTCGCCGTCCTTGTCGTACGCGTACGTGGTCGTGTCGGTGACGGCGGAAGACGGGAACACGCTGACCGACGCGACGTCGCCGTAGCTGTCGTAGGTGTAGGAGGTGACGTGGCCGTCGGGGTCGGTGACCGAGGTGACATCGCCCGGGCGCGCCTTGTCCGCGTACGCGTAGGTCGTCACATGGCCCAGGGGATCGGTGACCGTCAGCAGGTCGCCGTCGGCGTTGTAGGCATAGCGGGTGATCGCGCCGAGCGGATCGGTCTCGGTCAGCACCTCGTTCAGGCTGTTGTAGGTGTAGGCGGTTTTGTCGCCGAGCGGATCCGTGGTGGTCAGCAGGCTGCCCTCGGCGTCGTAGGTGCTCGCGGTGGTGTTGCCGTCCGGGTCGGTCTTCGAGATGACGCCCAGCGTCAGCGGGTCGTAGACGTACCTGGTCGTGGCCGTCCCGGCCGTCCCGGCCGCGCGCGTGACGGACACCATTTCCAGGTCGGAGTACTCATACACCGTCACGTGGCCGTCGGGGTCGGTCATCGTGGTCGCGCTGCCCGCCAGCGTCGCCGGGTTGCCGCTGTAGCTCCACGTGGTCCTGCCGCCGTCGGGGTCGGCCTGGGCGACGACCTGGCCGGCTGAGTTGTAGGTGCTGGCCGTCTTCCCGCCGCGGGGGTCGGTGATCGCGACCAAGCGGTGCCCGGCGCCGTAGCTGAACGACCACGTGCGGCCCAGCGGGTCGGTTGCGCTGGTCAGGTCCCCGCTGGAGTCGTAGCGGTATTTCCACGTGCGCCCCATCGGGTCCGTCACGGTCGCCACGTGCGGCCCGCTGTAGGTGAATGCCAGGCTGCGCCCGGCGGGGTCGGTGACCGCGGTCAGCTGGCCTTTCGTGTTATAGGACAGCCGTGTCACGTAACCGTTGAGGTCGCTCTCGCTGGTCAGCCGGCCGGTGGCGGCGAAGTCGTAGCGGGTGCGGCCCCGGTCCCTGGTGAAGGTGTAGCTGCCGTTGGCGTTCTTCGCCAGCGTCGCGAGGACGTACGGCGGCGCGGTGTAGCCGGAGCCGTCCGGGGTGAAGGTGACGGTCGGGCCGTCCTCCTGGGTGATCGTCACGTCGCCTGCGGAGTTCCTGGCCAGGGACATGCCGTAGCTGTCCGTCCAGCCGTAGCCGAACGGCCCGTTGGTCGCGGCCCGGCTCGACGCGTACGTGCTGGTGAGGTCGATCGGCACGCCCCGGCCCGGGATCGAGAAGTCGGTGAACGTGTGCCAGAGCACCCCGGTGGCGCAGTTCACCGTTGCCTGCGCCGGGCAGTTCAGCTGATTCTCGCTGGGGTTCGCCGCACCGCCCTGCTGAGCCGGCGTCAGCGGCGGCACCAGGGTGAACCGCTCCGTTCCCGACGAGTCGCTGCACGTGCCCGTTTCGGTGGTGGACTGCCAGCTGATGCCGTACGAGCCGGGCTTGCTGTATGTGTGGGTAACGGTCGCGTCCGTGACGCCGTTCGCGGCGCCGGCGAAGTCTATGGTCGTCGTCTTCCCGTCGCCCCACGTGAAGACCCCCTGGAACGTGCATGCGGAGGTATCGCCGTCGCTCACAAGTGACAGGACGACCTCGGGATTCACGCTCGCGCAGTCGGGAAAGGAGTAAAAGCACTGCTTCTGGCTGCCGGAGTTCGTCGCCGACGCGGTCGCCGCGGCGTTCGCGGATGCCCGCGCCGCGGCGACGGTAATGCTCGGCTTCGCCGCCGGCCTGGGGCTCCGGCCGGCGGGGGCGGCCGCGTGAGCCTGCCCGCGAGCATGTCCGGCAGCCTGCCCGCCGGCCTGCCCGGCACCCTGCCTGGCGGTCGCCGGGGAGATCAGCGCGAAAACCAGCACCGCTACCGACATGACGAGCAGGGAAAGCCTGTTACCCCAACGGCTCCACATTCAGGAAACTCCCACCAAGCGCAGCAGAATGCGCACAACGCGCACGGCCCCGCCGCGAGCCGGCCGGGGCGGACGAACCAGGCGTCTAAGGTTTTCGACGCACCGTGTAACCAGCCAATTTACCGGAATTTCCGGATACAGACGCCGCATTGACGTTTGGTGTTAATGAGCTGGCTGAGAATCCCGGCCGGTCGCCGACGATGGCGCGATATGCGGGCACGTCGGGCAGGGGGCAGTGGGGCAGGGCGATTACCGGGAAGGCCTTTCTGAGCCGCGAGGCGGGGATTTCCCCCGTTGTCTGGCCGGCGGCCCTGAAGCCGGGACGATGCGGGAACGGTGGTACCAGCGGGGCTGAGGTTACTTGCGGGGCCAGCCCTTGGTGGCGGCTGGGCCGCCTGGTCGGGCAACGGGAAACAAAAAGCCGCCTCTGACCGGCATTTTCCTTCGCCTCTATCTACTGCGCGTCGGAGGTGACGGCGCCGGCGCTGGGGACGACAGCCGCGCAGGCGCGGCCCCGGAGGACGGCGCGGCCCCGGAGGCCGGTGAAGACGACGCGGGTCCGGAACCGTAGGCCACCGAAGACGGCGCGGCCGGCGGCCGCCGCACGGCCGGGGAGCGCAGGGCGGCGAGCAGCTCGTCGAGTGCCTCGAAGTTGTGCGCGCTGACCACAGCGTCGCAGTACGGCCAGGCCGCGGCCATGCCGCCCACTTCTGGCCGGTAGCGCGAACTCTGCGTCCGGGGATTCGCCCACACGATGCGGTAGGCGATCCGGTGCAGCCGGGCCATCTGCGCGCCAAGCAGCGCCGGATCCCCCGTCTCCCAGCCATCGGAGATGATCAGCACGACGGCGCCGCGGCCCATGCCGCGCGCCCCGTAGCGGTCGTTGAACTCCCGCAGCGCCGCGCCGATCCGGGTGCCGCCCGCCCAGTCGGGCGCCGCCTCCCCCGCCCTGGCGAGCATGGTCTCCGGCGTGGCCGCGGCCAGCGTCGGCGTCAGCCGGGTCAGCCGGGTCGCGAACGTGAACACCTCGGTCCGCGGGCGGCTGGCGTCCCGCAGCGAGCCAGCGGAGCCAGTTCCCCCCGAGGACCGGCTGGCGAGGTACATGAGCTGCAGCAGCGCCCGGGCGTACGGCTCCATCGAGCCGGAGATGTCGCAGAGCACGACAAGCCGCCGCGGCCGCGCGCGGACGGCCCGGCGGGCGATGCGGACCGGCTCGCCGCCGGTCCGCCTGGCCTGCCGCAGGGTGCGGCGCAGGTCCAGCCGGACGCCGTCCTTGCGCGGCCGGTACCGGCGCGTCCGGCGCGGCGGCACCGCGATCGTCAGCTCGCGCATCAACACGGCGAGCTGCCGCAGTTCCTCCGGCGTCAGCTGGGCGAAGTCGCGACCGCGCAGCCGCTCGGTGTCCGAGGCGACGCGCCGGATCGCCGGGACCTCAGGCAGGTCGTCCCGCTCCCCCTCGGCGGAGGAAGCAGACGCGGCGGCGTCCACCTGGCGCAACGCCCGGGGCAATTCCCCGGCCGCGCCTGACGACGGCGAATCCGGGGGCGACGGCGCATCGGCGGGCTCGACGGCCATGCCCGGCTGCGGCGCGACAACGGCCGGGCTGCCGGGCACGTTTCCCGTGAAGATCTCGGCGAAGACCCGCTCGAACGTGTCGATCTGGCTCGGATCGGAGACCATCGTGGCAAGCGCGCACGCATGCAGTTCCGCCACCGTGGTCGCCTGCATCACAGTGACCGCGCGGGCCAGCCGCTCGCAGCGGTCCGGCCCGGCGGGCAGCCCGGCCGACCTCAGTGCCAGGCCGAGCCCGGCCGCGAGCACAGCGACATCGGCCGACGGCAGCCCCGGCCCGTCAGCGCCACCAGGGCCGTCAGCGCCACCAGAGCCGTCAGCGCCACCAGGGCCGTTAGCGGCGACGGCGCCGCGCAACCGGACGCCGTCAGTCATGCCCCACGACGGAAGCCAGGCCGGCCTGCAGGACGGTCTGCTCGTCCTCCGGATACTTGACCACGACGCTCATTGTCTGTCCCGCCACCGACTCGGACAACGTGGCGGCGCCGAACACGGTCAGCGCCGCCGCCCAGGTGATCGCCTCGGAGATGCCCGGCGGCTTCGTCAGGTCGAGCCCGCGCAGCCTGCTGACCGCCGCCGCCACCTCCCCGGCCAGCTGCGAGCTCGCGGCGGGCACCCGCCGCCGGATGATCTGCGCCACCCGCGCCGCGCCGGGATACCCGATCCAGTGGTAGAGGCAGCGCCGCTTGAGCGCGTCATGCAGGTCGCGGGTCCTGTTGGAGGTGAGGACCGCGATCGGCGGAATCACCGCGCGGCGCGTGCCAAGCTCCGGGATCGTGACCGAAGACTCCGCGAGCATCTCGAAAAGGAACGCCTCGAACTCGTCGTCGGCCCGGTCCACCTCGTCGATGAGCAGCACCGCCGGCCGCGGCCCCGGGTGGTCGAGCGCGGTGAGCAGCGGCCGGGCAAGCAGGAACTCCTCGCGGAACAAATCCGTGTCCCGCAGCTGCTCGTGGGTGGCTTCGGCCAGCCGGATGGCAAGCAGCTGGCGCGGGTAGTTCCACTCGTACAGCGCCTCGGCCGCCGCGATACCCTCGTAGCACTGCAGCCGGACGAGCACCGTGTCCAGGGCCGTGGCGAGCGCCTTGGCCGCCTCGGTCTTGCCGACGCCTGGCTCGCCCTCCAGCAGGATCGGCTGACCCATCCGCACCGCGAGGAACAGCGCCGCCGACAGCTGATCCCCGGCCAGGTAGCCGGTCTTGTCAAGGGCGGCTGCCAGTGCCGCCACGTCAGGAAACCGCTCGCCGAGCCCGGCCGAAACAACACTGCTCACAAGGTGCGAGTTTATCGTCCGGGGTCGGCTGCCAACGCATGCCGGCAAGTCCGGCGACAGAAGTACGCAGCTGGCCTCGCCAGCGGGGCGGAACTGCGGTGCTAGCGGCCGCCGATGTCCTCGCTCCAGACTTCGGGATAGCGGGCCTGGAACTCCGTCATCACGGCCACGCAGGCGGGGTCGTCGAGGAGCACGACCTGCACGCCGCGATCGCGCAGGAAGTCAAGGTCACCCGCGAACGTGCGGGCCTCGCCCACCACCACGCGCGGGATCTGGAACAGCAGGATCGCCCCGGTGCACATCTGGCACGGCGAGAGCGTCGTGTACAGCGTGGTGCCCGTGTACGTGGAACGCCGTCCCGCGTTGCGCAGGCAGGCGATCTCGCCGTGCGCCACCGAGTCGCCGCGCTGCACGCGCTCGTTGTGCCCGGCGGCGATCACCTCGCGGCCGGACGCGAGCACGGCGCCGACCGGCACCCCGCCTGCCGCTAGGCTCACCCGGGCCTGAGCCAGCGCCAGCGCCATCAGTTCCCGGTCCAGCTGCAGGTGGTCATCATCCATGGCCGCAGGCTACCGGCAAACGGTCTCATGCCACTGCGGGCGGGTCATTTCCCACACCACGCCGATGCCGGTCCCGCCGAGCGGCTTGTGATCGAGCGGGCGGCGCCCGGTCGCTGTGAAGCCGAGCTTGCGCGGCACGCCGCCGCTGGCCACGTTCAGCTCGTCGTGCACGATCTGCACGCGGTCGATGCCAGGCAGGGCGAACGCCTGCCCGGTCAGGGCGGCGGAGGACGCGGTGGCCAGCCCCCTGCGCGTGTAGGCGGGGTGGACCCAGTACCCGATCTCCAGGCCGCCCGGCCCGATCCGCGCCATCAGCCCGGCGGAGCCCGCGATGGCGCCGTCGACGAGCATCGCGTAGTTGAAGGACTCCGCCGACTGCCACTCGCGCTCGCAGCCGGCCAGGTATTCGGCCTGCGACGCGCGGCTGAAGTCGGCCACCCACGGCATCCAGGGCCGCAGGTGCTCAAGCGAGGCGAGCACGGCGTCGCAGGAGGCCTCCAGGTCGGCCACCAGCCAGCGGCGCAGCACGGCCGCGCCGGCGTCGATCTCATCCGGCGGCCTGGACGGCTCGGCACGCTGTCGCATCCCCCTACCTTGTCGCGCCTGCCAGCCAAGCACAACCCGATATCGCAAGCGCACGCGAGCACCCGGCTGCTGGTGCCCTAGGGCGTCACCAGCCCTGGCCGGGGCGGCGCGGATCGCGCCGGTCGCCCGGGTCCCGCGGCCGCGGCACCGGCGGCGCGGCCGCCAGCCGCCATTCGTATCGCAGCTCCTCGCCAGGCCGCAGCCGCGCCCAGCGCGCCGCCTCCACCTGCAGCGCCCGCGCCGCCGCCGCGATGGCCTCCGGTGGCGGCGCGGTGCCGCACAGCACCGCCAGCTTCGTCCCGGTGAGCCGCCGGATCTCGTCCGCCGACGGGTTGTCGAGCGCGGCGACGCATTCCACGAGGTCCGCGAGCAGCCCGGCGCGCAGCACCCGGTCGCGGTACTTCCGCTTCAGCTCCGCCGAATGCTGCGCGGCGTGCGGCGGGCGCCGCCCGCCCAGGTGCCGCATGCTCGCGAACACCGCTCCCGCCGCGATCACGCCCCAGAGCCCGTCGGTAAGGCCGAGCTCCCGCTCGACGACCAGGTGCCTGATGTCGTGCGGCAGCGCGGTGCCCGCCCGGCCGCCCTGCAGCCGGTACACCACTCCGTCGTCCCGTTCGACCACCGCGTACGCGACCGCGTGATCCGCCGGGCGCGGAAACGTGACACGCATAACCCTCACTATGCGGACGGGGCGCGCACGGAGCCTAACGATTTTCCCTCGCAGGCCCGCCGCAGGCGGCGCTAGTGTGACCGTTCGTGGCTGGACGCGGCACGACGACGACGATCGCACTGCAGCGGGCAAAGGTCCCGTTCACGCTGCACGAATACGCGCATGACCCGCGGCACGAGTCGTACGGGCTTGAGGCGTGCGCGGCGCTCGGCATGCCGCCCGATCGCGTGTTCAAGACGCTGGTCGCGTCGGTCGACGGCCGGCTCGCCGTCGGCGTCGTGCCGGTGCACCGCCAGCTGGACCTGAAGGCGCTGGCCGCCGCCGCCGGCGGGAAGAAGGCAGTGCTCGCCGAGCTGGCCGCGGCCGAGCGCGCCACGGGTTTCGTCGCGGGCGGCATCTCGCCAGTCGGGCAAAGGCGACGGCTGCCTGTCGTGGTCGACGAGTCGGCCCTCGCGCTGGCGACGATGTTCTGCAGCGGTGGCCGGCGCGGGCTGGAGATCGAGATCGCGCCGGCCGACCTGATCAAGGCGGCCGGGGCGATTGTGGCGGCGATAGCGGCCCCGTGACGTGGGCGACCCGTGGCAGGCTGTAAGGGATATTAGGCCCGGCTGGCGCTGCCCGGCTGGCAAGCGCTTACCGGCCCGGACCGCAGCTGTCCTTATTCATCGGAACGAGCCGTGCTGACTCCCGCCGAGCCGGCCTCGGCCTCATCGGGCACGGCCGTGGCATCGGCGTCCTCGCCTGCCGACCCGGCCACGTCGGCGGCCACCCCGGCAGGCTCGCCCGCTGCTGCCCTGCCGACCGCGCGGGTCGCCGGGGAGCGCACGACGACGGGCCGTTCCTTACGCCGCTGGGCGAGGACGAACCAGGTGGCTCCGACCACGGTCATGACGATCGCGACGTACATGTTCAGCCGCAGGCCGAAGAAGTACTCAGACGAGTCGATCCGCACCGACTCCTCGAAGATCCGGAACCCCGAGTAACCCGCCACGTAAAGCGCGAACAGTCCCCACGGCTTGATGTTCGCGTGGTGCCCTAGCCAGATCAGGAAGCCAGCCAGCGCCAGGTCCCAGATCAGCTCGTAAAGGAATGTCGGCTGGAAGGTGGTGAAGCGCAGGTCCTGCGTCGGGATGCCGCCCGCCACCCGGTAGGCGTACGGAATCTCCAGCCCCCAGGGCAGCGAGGTCGGCTTGCCGAAAAGCTCCTTGTTGAAGTAGTTGCCGATCCGCCCGATAGCCTGGGCGACGAGCAGCCCGGGCGCTACGGCGTCCGCGAAGGGGCCGACGGTGATCCCGAGCCGCCGCAGCCGCCAGGCGCCGACCACGGCCGCAAGCGCCACGCCGCCCCAGATGCCCAGGCCGCCGGTCCAGACCGCGAAGACGCCGTACCAGACGTGCGGGATGTCGTCAGGCGTGGTGATGTCGAAATAGATCCGGCCGCCGATGATGCCGGCCGGCACCACCCACAGGGCGATGTCGGTCACCACGTCCGGGTCCCCGCCGACCGCGCGCCACCGCCGCCTGGTGATCAGGATCGCTAGCGTGATCCCGATAATGTAGCCAAGCGCGTAGAAATGAACATCCAGCGGGCCGATGTGGAAGCTGTTGATCGGCGGGCTGGGGATGTACAGCGGCAGTGCGCCGATGACGTGCGCCATGGAGCCGAGACTACCCCGCGGGGGACAGTGCGGGACGTTGGTCCTTGTAGCAGGGGCGGTCAGTGCCTAGCGTGATAAGTAGAACTTCAAGCCCGGGAGACTACGGTGGAAACCCCAGCCAACGAGAACGGCGTCAAGCAGCCGATCACGGTGTTCTTGCTCGACGACCACGAGATCGTACGGCGCGGTGTGCGCGACATGCTGGAGGCCGAGGGCGATATCAAGGTCATCGGCGAGGCGGGCACGGCGTCCTCGGCGCTGGCGAGGATCCCCGCGCTGCGGCCGGATGTGGCGGTGCTCGACGTGCGGCTGCCGGACGGCGACGGGGTGACCGTCTGCCGCGAGATCAGGTCCCAGCTGCCGGAGGTGGCCTGCCTGATGCTCACCTCCTTCGCCGACGACGACGCGCTGATGGACGCCGTCATGGCCGGGGCGGCCGGGTATGTCCTCAAGCAGATCCGCGGCACCGACCTGGTCGGCGCCGTTCGCACCGTGGCCACCGGGCAGTCCATGCTCGACCCGAGGGCGGCCAGCCAGCTGATGGCAAGGTTGCGCGGCCAGTCCGCCAAGCAGGACCCGCTGGCCGCGCTCACCCCGCAGGAGCGGCGGATACTCGAGCTCATCGGCGAGGGGCTGACCAACCGGCAGATCGGCGAGAAGATGTTCCTCGCCGAGAAGACCGTCAAGAACTACATCTCGGCGCTGTTCGCCAAGCTCGGCATGGAACGGCGGACGCAGGCCGCCGCGTACGCGGCGCGCGTGTTCAGCGAGCACGACACGCACGGCCGCGACAGCGGCAACGGGCGGGCTCGCTAGCGCAGCGGGTACCGGCCAGGCGGCGACGGGCGCAGCCCGTCGTCCGGCTCGGCGGGCTCTGGCGGCATCGGGACTTTCCACTCCAGCTCGGTGCCGCCGCCCTCGGCGGGCGAGAGCCGCAGTTCGCCGCCGAGCTTGTCGGCGCGGTCCGCCATGTTCGCCAGGCCGCTGCGCCGCGTCCCCGCGGGGATCCCCGACCCGTTGTCCCGCACAAGCACGGTCAGCGTCCCCGCGGCGTCGGTGTCCACGGTCACGTCCACGCGGGTCGCCCCGGAGTGGCGCGCCGCGTTGGACAGCGCCTCGCGCAGCACCGCGAGCAGGTGCTCGGAAAGCTCCGCGGTGGCCCGCGAGTCCAGCCCGCTGCCCAGCCGCAGGGCAGGCGCGAACCCCAGCATCTCGGTCATCTCGTCGACAAGCGCCACGATGTCGGCGCGCAGTCGCGGCTCTTCCGCGCGGCCACGGGCCTGCAGCGCGAAGATGGTCGCCCGGATGTCCTTGATGGTGTCGTCCATCGCGTCCACCGCGCTCCGGATCCGGTCGGCAACCTCGCGCCTTGTCGCCATCGGAACCGTGCCCTCAAGCGACATGCCGGTGGCGTACAGCCGCTGTATCACCAGGTCGTGCAGGTCGCGGGCGATCCGGTCGCGGTCCTCGAGCACGGAAAGCTGCTCGGCGTCGGCACGGCGCGCCGCCAGTTCGAGCGCGAGCGCGGCCTGCGCGGCGAACGCCGCCACGACGCTGACGGCGGCCGGCGGCAGCGGCGGTCCGCCGTGGCGGCGCCCTACGGTGAGCACGCCGCGCACGTTGCCGCGCGTGCCGAGCGGGAACAGCACGGCCGGGCCGATGTGGCCCATGGGCAGCCGGGTGGCCTCCGCCGTCCGCTCGTCCGCGGCGAAGTCCTCGACCGTGAGCGGCTCGCCGGTCTCGAGCACCTGCCCGGACAGCGACTTTTCCGCGGCCACCACCAGACCGCGGGCTTCCGCCGCGCCGTCGCCTTCCGCGTACTCCAGGGTCAGCCTGCGGCCGTCGACGTCCGGCAGGGCAAGGGTCACCAGGTCCGCGCCGGAAAGCTCGAGCGCCTGGCTGGTCAGGGCGCTCAGCACGGCCTGCGCGCTGTCCCCCGACAGCAGCTGCATGGTCAGCTCGCTGCTGGCCCGCAGCCAGGCCTGCTGCCGCCTGGCCTCCTCATACAGCCGGGCGTTCTCGATCGCGATGCCGGCGGCGGCGCCGAGCGCCGTCAGCACCGCCTCGTCGTCCTCGGTGAACTCGCCGCCGCCGCGCTTCTCGGTCAGGTACAGGTTGCCGAACACGCGGTCCCGTACCCGGACCGGCACGCCGAGGAAGGTCCGCATCGCGGGGTGCCCGTCGGGGAACCCTGACGACTCCGGGTGCCCGGCGATGTCGGCAAGCCGCAGCGGGTGTGGCTCGTTGATGAGCAGGCCGAGCAGTCCCCGCCCTTCCGGCCAGTGATGGATCCGGCTGATCTCGTCCGGGTCGAGGCCGACAGGGATGAACTCGGAGAGCCGCCGCTCGTCTTCGCCGATGACGCCGAGCGCGCCGTACCTGGCGTCCACCAGATCCACGGCCGCCTCGACGATCCGGCGGAGCATGGCCTCCAGGTCCAGGCCGGAGCCGATCGCGATGACCGCCTCGAGCAGCCCGTGCATCCGGTCCCTGGTCGCGAGAACCGCCTCAAGCCGCGACTGCAGTTCTTCAAGCAGGTCATCGAGCCGCAGCTGCGGCAGCAGGCCTCCACCATCCATGGCAATAGCGTAATGCGACGGTAATCACCGCCCAAAGTCCCGCACCGGGTAGGGACTGTGGCCCTACCGCGGCTACTCTCAGACAGGGGATGGTAGCTAGCAGGAGCCGGAATTCCCTGCTCCGCACGCTGAGAACGGCCGACGGCTGAGGGTGACTAGCGATGAGACCGGGACGGCACATCAGGCAACCGGGGATGAGCCAGGGACGGTGGTACCGCAGGGCGATCCGCGGGCTGTGGCCCGACAGGAACCCGCTGCGGCGGAGGTCAGACCGGCTGGAGACGTACCTGCTAGCCGGGCTTTTCGTGGCGGCCGCCGCCGGCGCCCCGTTCGCCGCGCAGGCGGCGGGCCATGCCGCCTACGTAAGGGCGCTGCATGCCGAGCAGGCCCAGCAGGCAAGCAGTCACCAGGTGCGGGCCGTGCTGACCCGGTCGGCGGGCAGCGCGGTGAACGGGTACTCGCTGAGCACTGACGTGCCGGTCCAGGCCACGTGGACCTCGGTCACCGGCGTCAAGCGGACGGGCCAGGTCCTGGCGGTGGCGGGCAGCCCGAAGGGCAGCACGGTCACGATCTGGACGGACGACGCGGGCAACCTGACCAGCCCGCCGCTGCAGCCGTCCCAGGTCACGGGCCAGAGCGACCTGGCCGCCGTTGGCGCGATCACCGGGGTCGGAATCCTGTACCTGGGCGGAACCGTGCTCACCCGCCGTGTGCTTCACAAGCGCCGGATGGCCGCCTGGGAGGCCGACTGGGAGGTCACGGCACGGGCGTGGAACCGTCAGAGCTGGTGACCTCGCTTCCCGCCGGGTGCGGCGTGAGCACCATGGCCGGCGCCGACGGGGTGGCCGAGCGGTCCGGGCGGCCCGCCAGCCGGTAGACGTCCGAGCCGTCCACCGTCTCCCGCACGAGCAGCAGGTCGACGAGCGCGTCGAGTTCGGGCCGGTGCGCCTTGAGCAGTTCGACGGCGCGCTCCTCCGCCTGCCGCAGCAGCTTGGAAACCTCGCCGTCGATCGCGGCCTGGGTCGCCTCCGCGTAAGGCCTGCTTGACATGCCGGGCCCGCCGCCGCCAAGGAACACAGAACCGCTCTCCGGGTAGCCGACGGGACCGACCACCGCGGACATGCCGAACTCACGGACCATCTTCGTCGCCAGGTCGGTGGCACCGGCCAGGTCGTTGCCCGCCCCCGTGGACCCCTGGCCGAGGACGACCAGCTCGGCGGCCCGGCCGCCGAGGCGCACGGCGAGGGAGTCAAGCAGGTAGTCCTCGGCGTACATGTGCCGTTCCACCAGCGGAAGCTGTTCGGTGACGCCGAGCGTCTGCCCGGCGGGCAGGATCGTCACCTTCGCCACCGGATCGGCGTGCTCGGACAGCGCAGCGACCATCGCGTGGCCGGACTCGTGCACCGCCACCGCGTGCTTCTCCTCAGGCAGCAGCACGTTGGACCCTTCCCTGCGGCCCAGGATGATCCGGTCCCTGGCGGCGTCGAAGTCGGCGGCCGTCACCACTTCCCTGTTCTGCCGCACCGCGAAGATGGCCGCCTCGTTCGCCAGGTTGGCCAGGTCCGCGCCGGAGAATCCCGGCGTGCCGCGGGCCACCGCGTCCAGGTCCACGCCCGCGGCCAGCCGCTTGCCGCGGCAGTGCACGACGAGGATCGCGGCCCGCTCGCTGACGTTCGGCAGCGGGATCGTCACCTGCCGGTCGAACCGGCCAGGGCGCAGCAGCGCCGGGTCGAGAACCTCCGGCCGGTTGGTCGCGGCGAGCACCACGATGCCCATCGTCGGCTCGAAGCCGTCCATCTCGGCGAGCAGCTGGTTCAGCGTCTGCTCCCGCTCGTCGTTGGCGACCACCGCGCCCTGGCCCGCCCGGCGCTGCCCGATCGCGTCCACCTCGTCGATGAAGATGATCGCGGGGGCGCGCTTGCGCGCCTCGGAGAACAGGTCACGGACCCGGGCCGCGCCCACGCCCACGAACATCTCCACGAAGCTCGAGCCGGTCACCGAGAAGAACGGCACCTGCGCCTCGCCGGCGACGGCCCGGGCGAGCAGCGTCTTACCGGTGCCAGGCGGGCCGATCATGAGCACGCCGCGCGGCACGACCGCCCCGGCCCTGGCGTACCTGTCCGGGTTGCGCAGGAAGTCGACCACCTCGCTGATCTCCGACTTCGCGCCCTCATAGCCCGCGACGTCGGAGAACGTGGTGGACGGGCGCTCCTCGTCGAACACCTTGGCGCGCGACCGGCCCGCGCCGAACACGCCCTGCAGCTGCCCGGCGCCGCCGCGGGACAGCCGCATCCAGAACCAGAAGAAGAGCAGGAACGGGGCCAGGATGATGATCCACTCGAACAGTTCGGTGCCGAACCCCGGCGACGACGTGGAGCCGGTGATCTGCACGCCGCCCGCCTGGAGCTCGGTGAGCAGCTCCTGGCCCGCCTGCGGCGGGATGACCACGGTGTAGTCCGTGCCGTTGGTCAGCGTCCCGCTGCTCGTGCCGCCGGTCTGCGCGATCGTCACCGTCTTGACCGCATGCTTGGACACGTCGGAAAGGAACTGGGAGTAGGTGAGGGTGGTCTGGTTCGCCTGGTGCACCGCCGGCAGCGCGATCCACAGGAAAAGGGCCACCAGGATGCCGACGGGCAGCAGCCAGTGCCGCCAGCGCGGCGGCGGAGGCGGCGGCTTGGCTGGCGTCGGCTTGTCGCCCGGCGGCGGCGGCGTGGCCTGCTTGCTCATCTGAGGATGCCCCTTCCGCCACTCGGGCGCTGTCCCGGTCACATCTGTCCTTCGTTGTCCTACCCCAGCCTATGCCCGCTAGCCAGGCCGGTAATGAGTAAACGCGCTGGGGCCGGCCGCGTCTTCCATGCTTGTCCGGGGGGGCGACCCCCCGGAACCCCCCGGCTGCGCCTTGACGGCGCACCTGCCCCGGGGAGGCTGCGGCTCCGCGCTGGCTGGCCCGGGGGGGCGACCCCCCGGAACCCCCCGGCTGCGCCTTGACGGCGCACCTGCCCCGGGGAGGCTGCGGTTCCGCGCTGGCCGGCCCGGGGGGCGACCACCGGAACCGGCCGGGGGCGGGTTAACGGCGCACCTGCTTCGGGGTGTGTGCGGGTCGGTGGCCGCGACCCCGGTGGGTGCGGCCAGGAAGGACTAGGAGAGCGATCAGGCAGCCGCCTAGTGCTACGAACGCGCCCGTGGCCAGGCCCAGGTCCATGCCGCTGACGAACGCCTGCCGCGCGACCTCGG
>JASHPP010000066.1 GCA_030038035.1 Trebonia sp. | reverse complement strand
CTAGCTTTCGAAGCCCGGGTCAGCGGTCGAGATGTCGTAGTTGTTGCCCCAGTACCACTGCGTGGCGTTGGAACCGGGCAGCACGTGCGGCACGCCTGTGGGATCGGCGATCCAGTAGCGGACCCTGGCCTGCATCCACTGCGGGAGGCCGGCCACGCTGTCCTTCACCGCCTGCCAGTCGTCGATCATCGTGTAGATGATCGCCACCGTGTTGTGATCGGCGCTCAGCTTGGCCTCGATCCAGCCCGCGGCCTGCCACGGGGTCGCGTCGCCCGGCTCCACGTCAAGCGCCGCCGCAGCCGGGTCGGTGTCCTGCGTGTCGATCCACAGCACGTGCCCGCGTCCCGCCACGGCGGACGCCGGGACGGCGTAGGCGCCAGTGGCGTAGGTGGCGACCTGCTGGCCGGCGGGGATCGCGCTCGGATCCACCGAGTCGTAGACGAGGAACGGCTGGGGCGGCGGGGCCGGAGCCTGCACGTGGTGAACCGGCGCCGGCGCTGGCTTGCGTGGCGCCGCGTGCGGGCGGGGAGCCGTCGGGTGCAGGGCTGCCGGGCGGGGGGCCGACGGCCTCGCCGCAGCCGAACTACCGCTGGCGCGTGCGGTGTGCGACGCGGTGCCGGTGTCGCCGGACGCGCGGTCGCCCTGCGTCAGGGCGCGAGCGGCCAGCGCCAGGCTGCCGACGATGCCCTGGGCGCCGGGATTGTCCCGCGGATCGAGCCGGACGCCGTCGGCTCGCTCTGCTGCCGAGCCCGCCAGGGTGTGCCACGCCAGCCCGGTGACCCAGCCGTAGAGCGAAGACGCGGCATGAACAGACGAGGGGCCCTGCCCGGCATGGCCGCCGCCGTCCATCGCGAGCGTGCTGGCCATGGCGGTCCACGGCGCGGAACCGGCGAACGCTCCGGCCACGGCGATTCCGGCTGCCGCCGCGGCGGTCGCGGCGGCGAGCGACACACACGACACCCGTGTGCGGTTGCGAGCGAGCCGACGGGCGATACGAGACTGGGGGGACGAGGAAACTGCTTCGTTGAAACGCGGGGACACGAGAGTAAACCTTGAGTCGTACGCGCACTCGGGAGGCGCTGCGATCACCCTCGGCGCTGTCGGCCGGTGCGACGCACCAGAGCGACGACAGGGGCGTGGACGTTGCCGCGGGTCAAGGCGACGTGTTGCGGGGGAGCAACCATCGCACGCCTGGGTGCTATCTGACACAAGTAAACAAGCGATCACATGAGGGGATGATGTGAATGAAAAAGGTCAAAGCGTGACATAGATCACGTAGCGTGCAGATCCCTGTCAACGCGGAGAGATCGAGCGACGCGCCGGGCCGCGGACGCCTGCCACCGCATGTCGGTGAGATGAACTCTTGCCGAACTCAGGCGGCCGGCCCGGGGGGTGCCGCCTGCCGCGCGATGCGATCCGCGGCCAGGCGCAGCTTCGCGGGAACCAGCCCGCCGTCCGGCATCGCCCCAGGTTAGAGGTCGGCCGATCTGGTTTCGCGCATCGTGATCAGGTTGCGACCTGCTGGGTAGTAGTTGCAGTGGCGGCAGGCACTGAGCCTGGTGTCCAATGGGGGCGTACCGCACATACTGAATAGTCGTTCCGCAGCAGCAAACGAACAGCACGGGCAGGCCTCATGCGTTTCACGCACGTACGACCGGCTGCCGTCGGCCTCGTGACATGCGGCGTTCTCGTCGTGACGGCCGCCGGGTTTTCGGTAGCGGTCACGGCAGCCCAGCGAGGCATGCCCGCCTCCGCCGCGCTGGCACGGACCGCGGCCGTGGTGAGCGGAACCGGTCAGCAGTGCCAGCAGTTGCGGCTCCCCGTGCCGCCCAGCCCAACCCCGGCCAACAGCCCGACCCCCACCAACAGTCCGACGCCGAGCACGAGCCCCACGCCGAGCACGAGCCCGACTGCCACGCCGAGCGACTCGCCGTCGGGAAGCGGTTCGACGGGCTCGGACGGCTCGGGATCGCCAACCCCGAGTCCCGATCCCTCACCGGCCCCGGCCGCCACGTCGGCCACCGCGGTGACCAGCATCTCCCCCGATCCCACCAGCTCCCCGGATCCGACCGGCTCCCAGGAGCCCACTAGCTCCCCGGATCCGGCCAGCACCCCCGCGGCCAGCAGCAGCTCCCCCGAGGCAAGCAGCAGTTCCCAGGCGACCGCCAGCAGTTCCCCGGACCCCAGCAGTCCGCTGGCCAGCGCGTCCGCGTCCGCTACCGCGACACCGTCCGCCGACCCGGGAGTAACGTCCGCGGCGGCCAACGACCCGAAGGATCCAGCGGGCACTTTCACGAGCCCCGCGACCGCGCCGGTCAGCCTCTGCGTCGCCGTCCAGCGCAGCCAGGCCAGCATTGACGGCGGCCAGGCGGCCCAGTGGGTCGTAAGCGCCTGGACCGTAGGCGGGAACGTGCCCGTCGTCATCATCCGCCTGACGGCCGCGCCCGCGAGCCTGTCGCCGCGGTTCAGCTTCGGCTGCGGCAGCAACGACGGATCCGCCTCCTGTTACCTCGGCCAGGTGGACGCGAAGTCGTCTCCGCGGCAGGTTCAGGCGCAGGTCACGGTGCCGTTCACCGCGTCGGTGCCGTCCGTGCGGCTGACGGTCCTGGCGAGCGCGGCCTACCTGCCCAGGGATCCGCAAGCGTCCGCGACGGTGGCGGTCGACGCCTACCTGCCCATCGTGAGCACCTCCCCGCTGCCGGTCGGCGGGCTCCCCTACGTGAGCGGAACTGGCTCCACCCTCAGCCCCGGCGGCAACGCGGGGAACCTGTTCCCGACGCTCACCCCGTCGTCTCCGGCCCCGGCGCCCACCCCCGCCCAGCAGAAGGCCAGCGCGAGAACGGTGGCGAACACGTCGGCGACGCCGCTCGGCGCGCAGACCGCCGGCGCTCAGCTCATCGGCCTCGGGGTGCTCGCGCTGGCGTTTGTGCTGGCCGTCACACGGCTGTCGATCCGCAGGCGCCCCGCCGCGAGCATTCCCGCGCAGTCCCCGCCAGCCGCCAAGTCCGGCGACGGGGACGCGAAAGAAAGCTGACCCGCACGCCCGGGCGCCCGTCCGGACCCAGGGGCGAGACCCCCGCGGGACCTACTTCGCGTAGAGCTCGAGGCTCGGGCGGACCTCGTCCAGCGTGGTCGCGAGCTTCGCGGTCGTCATCGTCGGCGACACGAGCTCGCCGAAGCTGTCGTTGTCAAACCACACGCACATCGCCACGCCCTGGTTGTTGGACTGCGCTTCGGCACACGCCGCCTCGCCGCCCAGCGACCCGGCCGGCACGACCTCGGCACCGGGGTAGGTCTGGGTGAAGTTGGCGATCGACGTGGCCGGCGCGGCGCTGGACAGCTTGCCGCCTACGAACATGAAGATCTGCGCGTCGCCGCCCGGGGCCGAGCTGCCCATCTGGTACACGGCGGAAACGACGTCGCTGGCCTGGCCCGCGCTCGTGGTCATCACCTCGTTGGCCAGCGCGCTGACCTTCATCTCCTTCTCCAGGTTCGGCATGCGGGTGAACCCGTCGACCTGGTCCGGCGCCACGATCGTGTGCGCGGGGCCGCTCGGCCCCGAGAACACGTACTTCATCAGCACACCGCCGATCGCCCCCGCCGCGACGACCGCGATGGCCCCCAGGGCCATCCACTGCCGGCGGTCGCCGCTGCGGCCGCGGCGCCGGCCGGCCGCGCGC
>JASHPP010000065.1 GCA_030038035.1 Trebonia sp. | reverse complement strand
CGCGAGCGCGGCCGTGGCCGGGGGCTCGCCGAGCGTCTCGACGGGGCGGGCGACCGCCACCGGCAGGGTTGCCCGCACCGCGGCGGTCACGGAAGAGCCGTCAGGCACGGGCCCGCCGAGGTAGCCGCCCTGGAACGGGGTGACCGCGCCGCGCTGCGTGCGCGCGTAGCCGCGGCCGCGCAGCCGCCGGTCGATCGCCGCCGCGTCGGGCACCTCGATGACCGCGGTGGAGTCCTGCGTGTCCTCGACCCGGAAGCACACCCGCAGCGCCACGTTGCTCCTGATGTCCTCGCTGACCACCCCGGCGGGTCGCTGCGTGGCCAGCACCAGGTGGATGCCAAGCGACCCGCCGCGGGCCGTGACATCGGTGAATTCCCGCATGATCTCGGGCATCTGCTCGGCGAGGAAGCGGAACTCGTCCACGATCAGCACAAGCCGCGGCAGCGGCCCCCTGGGCTCCCCGGCCGCGCGGTAGCCGCCGATGTCGGCGCACCTGGCCTCGGCGAGCAGCTGCTCCCGGTACCGGGACTCCGCGCGCAGCGCGACAAGCGCCCGCCTTGCCAGGTGCTCGTCGAGGTCGGTGAGAAACCCGGAGACGTGCGGCAGGTCCCGGCAGCCGGCGAACGAGGCGCCGCCCTTGTAGTCGATCAGCACGAACGCCAGCGATTCCGGCGTGTTGCCGAGCGCGAGCGAGGCGACCAGCGTCTGCAGGAACTCGCTCTTGCCGGCCCGGGTGGTACCCCCGACGAGCATGTGCGGCCCGTCGGCGGCGATGTCCAGCTCGAACGGCGCCCCCGCCGTCAGCCGGCCGAGCGGGACCCGGGTGAGCCGGCCGCCGCGCTGCCACAGGTCGGACACGGCGGCGGCGCTCGGCCGGCGCAGCCCCCACAGGTCAAGCAGCCGAACGGTCCCGCTTGTCCCCGCCTCGCCCTCGCTGGCTCTGTCCCTGATGGGCGCGAGCGACCGGGCCACCTCGTCAGCCCACCCCTCGCTCACCTGGTCGAGCCTGGCAACCTCCACCGCGCGGCCGCTCTCGCGCTCCCGGTAGACGCCGGTTCCGCCGCTGGCCGGATCGGTGTCCAGCCGTCCGCGGCACGTGTCAGGCAGGTCCCGCCAGTCGTCGTCGCGGCAGATCACGTACACGCCGGCCGCCGGGCCGGCCGACAGCACCTCCCCGATGCCAGGCACGTCCCTGATGCTGGCGCACCCGTCGACGACGAGCACCACCACAGGCAGCGGACGGTGGTCGCCGCCGAACCCGCCGTACCCGCGGTGGCGCTGGTCGGCGGCCGCGGCGTGCCGCTTGGCCACCAGGTCGCGCAGTTCGGCTATCCGTTTCGCCCAGGTGACCCGGTCCGTGCCGACGCCGAGGTGACCGGCCGCGTCGCCGACCGGGCGCAGGTGCGGCAGCCAGCGGACCCACCGCCAGGCGCGCGGTTCCTCGGTCAGCACCACCAGCCGCAGGTCGCCCGGACCGTGCTGCACGGCGAGCTGGGCCACCGCCCAGGCCAGCGCGGGCCGGCTCGCCCCCCGCGGGCCCGCGATGCCGAGCACGCCCAGATCGCCGAGGGGGACGGCGACTGGCACGTCACGGACCAGCGGCTCCTGCGCGCCGCGCACGGTGACCGTGCTCGCGGGCAGGTCGCCTGAGCCGACCCTGATCCGCAGGAAGTCCTCGTCGTGCGGCGAGCGTTCCCACAGCCGGGTGCCCGGGCCACTGGCGATCTGCGCGAGGCTCGCCGGGTCGGGCAGTGCCTCCCTGCGCACCCGTTCCTCGGCCGCGACGGCCTCGGCGAGCCTGGCTTGTCCGGCCGCGGTCGCGTCCTGGAGCTGCCGCCTGGTGCTGCGCGCGTGCCCGGCCGCCGTCCGCTTGCCGGCGAGCTGCGGCACCAGCGAGGCGGCCACGCCGCCGAGGCCGAGCAGCAGGAACAGCCACTCGTGGGTCAGCCACCCGACGAGGGCGCCGGTCGCGAGCGCGACCACGGGCCCGATCAGCATGGTCAGCCAGGACGGCGACCTGTCGTGCCGCGGCCTGTCGCCGTCGCCGAGGTCGACGGCGACAGGCGCGGGCAGCGCGAGCACGGTCCGCGGCGGCTTGTTGACCAGCCAGCCGAACGGGTCCGCCGGGTTGGCGCGCAGCGGGATCGTGGCCCCGGCGTCGGGCACGGTGATCGTGAGCACGTCGTGGCCGACGTAGATGAGCTGGCCCGGGCGCACCGGCACCGGGTCGGTGCCGATCGCCACGCCGTCAAGCCCGGTGCCGTTCCGCGACCCCATGTCCCGCAGCGTGCAGCCGCCGCCGTCCGGGGCCACCGCGATCGTGCAGTGCGTGCGGCTGACGTCGGTGTTGCTCAGCCGGACCTGGTCGCCGTGCCGTCCCACGACGTTCTCGCCGGGGCCGAGCGGCACGACGAGGCCCGCATCGGGCCCGGATATCACGCGCAGCTCGAGCAGCCCCCCGCCGGCATCGCGTGGGCGGCTGGGGCGTCCGCCGGTGGCGCGGCTGCCGTGCGGCGGCCGGCCGCCGAAGCCGAGCCGGGCGCCTGCCCGGATGCCGCTGGTCCCCAGCGGGGCCGCCGGATCGAGCCTGGTGGTGCCGTCGAGCCAGATCTCGGGTACCCCGGCGGGCCGCGCCTGCGACAGCCCGTCGCGCATCGCGAGCAGCGCGGCGCTCAGGTCGCCGACCCGGTGCTGCGGTTCCGCCGAAATGAGACAGTCGATTTCGGCTGCGGAAACCGCGTCACGCACGTCGGTAATGCTGACCTGGAAATCCATCAGCGGCCCTCCCTGAGGCATGCAAAAAACCGTAGCGATACGGTCGCATCACGTCACGACGACTTATCCGCGCGGTTTGCGAAATGCCTCATATCCGCACCTTCGGCCATGCTACATTCTCGGTCCCGAGCGCAGAGCATGATCCGGCGCGGCTCCCCTCAGGTGGTTTCCGCGGGCCGGGCGGGCACCGTCAGCCGCAGCAGCGTGCCGCCGCCTTCGGCCGGCTCGGTCTCGATCGTCCCGCCGTGGCCGCGAGCGACCTCGCGCGCGGCGGCCAGCCCCAGTCCCGACCCGGGCACGGCGCGCGCCGACAGCGACCGGTAGAAGCGGTCGAAGACATGCGGCAGGTCGGCGGGGGCGATGCCCGGGCCGTAATCGCGCACCGTGAGCTCGCCGCCCCTGCAGGTCGGCGATGAACGTCGTGCGCGGCCAGTCCCGCCGCCCGGCTGCGTGGTCAAGCGCCCGCTGACGATCCTGCAGATCGACGCGCTTGACGATCCGTGGGTTCCATACAAGCCCGGCGAGCATGGCAAGGAGTCACCCCCGGCCACGGTGGAGGTCGGCCTGCTGCGCGCGACCGATGAATGCACGCGGCAGACCGTTACCTCGCGGTACCCGGCGATGACCCTCACGACGTGGAACAGCTGCACCGCGGGCACCCGGCTGGCGTTCGCCGTCTACGACACCGGCGGCCACAACTTCCCGCCGCCCAAGGGCAAGACCCCAGGGGCCGCCCAGATCATCTGGGCCTTCTTCACCAAGACCGCCGTCGCGCCGCTCCCGAACTAGCCGCCCCCGCTCCCGCCCCCGCCCCCGCGCGCCCCGCTGCCCCGGCCCCCGCGCACCAGCCCCCGCCCCCCTCCAGCCCCCCAGCCCCCCAGCCCCGGGAAGATCCTTAGCAGAGCTAACGTTCTTACCGATGGCCAGGGAAACGATCAGGGAGCCGGTGCCGCCAGCCGTGACAGCCACTCAGGACAGCCCAGCCGGCCGCGCCGAGACCGCGCCGCGGGCGGGCCGCACGTCTACCCGGGTCGCCGCGTCCCTGCGGCACCGCAACTACCGGCTGTTCTTCGGCGGGCAGCTCATCTCGATGGCCGGGACCTGGATGCAGACGGTGGCCCAGTCCTTCCTGGTGCTCAGCCTCACGCACAGCGGCACCCAGCTGGGGCTCACGACGGCCGCGCGGTTCCTGCCTGTGCTGCTGTTCGGCCCGGCAGGAGGGCTGTTCGCCGACCGCTGGGACAAGCGGCGCGTGCTGTACGTCACCCAGACGAGCGCCGGCCTGCTCGCCGGGGCGTTCGCCATCCTCACCGCCACGCACGAGATGCGGCTGTGGACCGTCTACCTGCTGGCGGTCGCGCTCGGCCTCGTCAACGTCTTCGACAACCCCGCGCGGCAGACATTCATCTCGGAGATGGTCCCGAAGGAGAACCTGCCGAACGCCGTGACGCTCAACTCGGTCTCGATGAACCTGGCCCGGGTGTTCGGGGCGGCGCTCGGCGGCGTGCTCGCCGCCGCGCTCGGCCTGGCGCTGTGCTTCGCGTGCAACGCGCTGTCCTATGTCGCGGTGCTTGTCTCGCTGGCCGCGATGCGTACGCCCGAGCTCTACCCCGCCGGCCGGGTGCCCAGGGAGCGCGGTCAGATCCGGCAGGGGCTGCGGTACGTGCGCGGCACGCCCGAACTGCTCATCCCGCTGACCATGATCGCCGTCGTCGGCACGCTGGCCTGGGAGTTCCAGGTGTCGCTGCCGCTGATGGCGAGCAAGGTGTTCGGCGGCGGTGCCGCCGCCTATGGCGTGATGGCCTCGGTGATGGGCGTCGGCGCCGTGATGGGCGGCCTGGTCTCGGCCGCCCGGTCGCGCCCGCGGGCACGTGCGCTGTCCCTGGCCTCGGTCGGCTGGGGGATCGCCATCCTGGTCGCGGCATCGGTGCCGACGATGCCACTTGAGCTGATCGCGCTCCTCTTCGTCGGGTACGGCAGCATCACGTTCAACTCGATGGCCAAGACAACGCTCCAGCTCGCCGCCAAGCCGAGCATGCGCGGCCGCGTGATGGCGCTGTGGGCGCTGGCCTGGCTGGGCTCTACCCCGATCGGCGGGCCCCTCGTGGGCTGGATCGGCCAGGACGCCGGTGCTCGCTGGTCGCTGGTGGTCGGCGGCCTGCCGACGCTGCTGTGCGGCCTGCTCGCGCTGCCCGCGCTCAGCCGCATCGACCGCGGAATCGCCCGCCGCCAAGCCCCCGAGGCCGTGTCGGCGATCGCCAAGCGGCCGCCGGATGCCGGGCCTGGCGCTGGGAGCCACAGCGCCAGCCCTATTGACGCGGGGGGTCACAGCGCCAGCACGCCGCAGGGCCAGGAACCTGCGCCCGGCCTGCCGGCCGGACAAACTACCCATACCGGGCGCTGTCCGCGCCCGCCGGCCAAGATAGGACCCGAGCGGCCGCCGGAAATCGGTATAAAACGGACAATAAACCTGCGTCCCGGGTCCTAAGTTTCCGATGCTGTCCCACTATCTGAGATGGCCGCCGGACAGCCGCCCGGGCCCCAGGCCAGCCTGGCACGCCCCGCCCCACCGCTAACCCGCACATCATCGGCACCTGACCAGGTGACCTGCCCGCGCGGCCGCGCGGGACCGGCGACGCAGCCACTTACTACTTGCCGGCATTTGGCGGCTATTGGCGCGGGGTCAGCGCCAGCTCCTTGCCTGCTATCAGGAAACGAGGGACGCGAATACCACGACGGAGCTGAGGTAATGGCCAGTGCCGGGATCGAAAACGCCGCCGCAGGTTATCAGCCGAAGTGCAGCGTAATTGGCCGAACCATAAATGGCGCTGGTCGGGAATCTGGTCTTGAGGTACTCGCGCACGCCTGTGACGCGGAAAATGGCCGTGTCTCCGTCGGCGAGCATCACATCGACCGTGTCCCCCGGACGGAGCGCGCCCAGGCGGAAAAAGACGGCGGGACCCCGATAACTGTCGACGTGCCCCTCGATGACAGACGCCCCGATCTGGCCGGGAGTCGCCGAGTACTTGTACCAGGCTGCTTCGCTGGCACTTGTCGTAAGCGATGGCACCTGGATCGTGCCGTCCGTGTTCAGGCCAAGGTAGAGGAGTTTGGAATGCACGCCAATCGCCGGGATGTCCACGGACAGCGGCAGCGAACGGCGCAGCGACGGCCCTCTGGCGCCGGAAACGGCGGGCCCGATGGTGCCGCGCGCCGCGGCGTTGGGTTGCGGGGCGTGCTGCTGGGCGAGTATTGCGATGCCTATGGTTACGGCACCGCCGAGCAGCAGCAAGGCACCGGCGATTCCCGCGACCCGGGCGCGGAATTTGCCGGCCGGAGGCGGGTCGGGCGGGGCTGCCCTGTCGCTGTCCGGCCAGGACATGACAACACGCAACCCGGCTATGCGCCGCCAGGTCACATCGCCCAACGCGTTTCCTTCCTGCCGTCTTCCGCAGAACGTGATACCCGCGTAGCCTGAAGTTCAAATGGAAAAGATGCGATTGCGTGCCAGTGCCGTCCACGGGCTTACCCTTATGGTCTTCTGCCGAGCGTATAAGGGAGCCTCATGAAGGCGCGCATTATCACTCGCGGAACGGTGGCCAGTGCCAGGCTGACGGCTCTAAGCTGCGCTGCCTTGATAGTCCTTGTTGCGGTAACGGTCTGCGCGTGCACAAGTTCCTCGTCTACGACTGCCCCGTCGATATTCACCCCGTCGGGTACGGCGACACGTCCGCATACGAGCACCGCGACGGCCTCTCCGCGGCCGACCGCGAGCCACACGGGGAAGGCATCGCCGTCACCGAAGCGGTCCCCGACCTCGACGGCTAACCCGACGGAGGCGCCGAGCACGACCCACCCGCCGATCCCCTCGGCCAAGCCGTACCCCAGTGGTGCCCCGGCGACCGGGGGCGGCGGGACGGCGGGACTGCAGGATGGCCTGCTGTTCGGGGCCGGCGGAGCCGCGATGCTGGCCGGCCTTGGCAGCCTCGCCTACCGCAGAAGGCTCACCCGCACCCGCCGAGCCGCATCCTAATCAGGCGCATCCTTATCGGCCGCATCGGCTCGCCGCCGCCGCGCGTCCACGTCAGATATACCTTACAGGGGTATAGTATTGATGTAGGTCGGCAAGCGGAGGCTGTCCTGATGAGCGCCACGGAACTCGCCATCGGCGGAATGACGTGCGCCTCATGCGCGGCCCGAGTCGAGCGCAAGCTCAACAGGCTCGAGGGCGTCAGGGCGACGGTCAACCTCGCGACCGAGACGGCGTGGGTGTCCTATCCCGAGTCGCTGGGGGTCGCGGACCTGATCGAAGCAGTCGAACGCGCGGGGTACACGGCGGGATTGCCCGTGCCCGCGCGAGCTGGCGCCGCGGACACCACCGCGCCGGACGGCGAAGCGCCGGACGGCGAAGCGGGGGACGGCGAAGCGAAGGACCGCGCACCCGCGGACAGCGCACCCGCGGACACCGCCGCAGGCGCCCTGCGGTGGCGGCTTGCGGTTTGCCTGGCCCTGGCCATCCTGGTCACCGTGTTCGCGATGGGCGCCTCGTTCCCTGGCTGGGAGTGGGTCTGCCTGGGCCTGGCGACACCGGTCGCCACCTGGGGAGCGTGGCCGTTCCACCGGGCCGCCGCCGTGACCGCACGGCACGGCGCGCTGACCATGGACACCCTGGTCAGCGTGGGGGTCGCGGTGGCGTACCTGTGGTCGCTTTACGCGCTGGCGACCGGCTCAGGGCACGCCTACCTGGAGGTGGCGTCGGGCGTGACCGCGCTGATCCTGCTCGGCCGCTACCTCGAGGCGCGGGCGAGGCGCCGGGCGGGAGGGGCGCTGCGCGCGCTGCTGTCGCTGGGCGCGAAGGACGCGGCGGTGCTCCGTGACGGCCGCGAGGTGCGCATGCCGGCGCACCGCCTCGCCGTTGGCGACGAGTTCGTGGTCCGGCCAGGGGAGACGATCGCGGCCGACGGGGTGGTCGTCTCAGGCGCTTCGGCGGTGGACACGTCGATGCTGACCGGCGAGCCGGTGCCGGCCGAGGTGGGGCCGGCGGACGCGGTGACCGGCGGCTGCGTGAACGTCGGCGGGCGGCTGGTGGTGCGCGCGACCAGGGTAGGCGCCGACACCCAGCTTGCCCAGATGGCCCGGCTGGTCGCGCAGGCGCAGGCGGGCAAGGCGCCGGTGCAGCGGCTCGCGGACCGCGTGTGCGCCGTTTTCGTCCCCGTCGTGCTGCTGCTCGCCGCCGCCACGCTCCTCGCCTGGCTGGCCGCGGGTCAGCGGCCCGCCGTGGCGGTCGCGGCCGCGGTCGCGGTGCTGATCATCGCCTGCCCGTGCGCGATGGGGCTCGCCACCCCGACCGCGCTGCTTGTCGGCACGGGGCGCGGAGCCCAGCTGGGCATCCTGATCAAGGGGCCGGAGGTGCTTGAGTCCACCCGGAGCGTGGACACCGTCGTGCTCGACAAGACCGGCACCGTCACGACCGGCCGGATGGTGCTCGCCGACGTGGTGGCCGACGGCGCGGACCTGGGTGAACTGCTCAGGCGGGCCGGCGCGGTAGAGGACGCCTCCGAGCATCCGATCGGCGCGGCCATCGCGGCAGGCGTGCGGGAGCGGCTCGGCGGCAGCGCGGAACTGCCCGCCGTCTCCGGCTTCGCCAGCACGCGAGGGCTCGGCGTGCAAGGCGTCGTCGAGGGCCGCGACGTTGCGCTCGGCCGGGCCGGCTGGCTAGCCCGGGCACACGGCATGAAGATCCCCGCTGATCTCGCCGGCGCGGCGGCCGAAGCCGAAACAGCGGGCCGGACCGTGGTGTTCGCCGGCTGGGACGGCCGCGCCCGTGGATTGTTCGCCGTCGCCGACACGGTCAAGCCGACCTCCGCGAAGGCCGTCGCGACGCTCGCCGGGCTAGGGCTGCGGCCCGTGCTCCTGACCGGCGACAACGAGCGCGCGGCCCGGGCGGTGGCGGCCGCCGTCGGGATCGGCGACGTGATCGCGGGCGTCCTGCCTGAGGGCAAGGCCGACGTGGTCAGGCGGCTCCAGGGGGCCGGCCGGGTGGTGGCCATGGTCGGGGACGGGGTCAACGACGCCGCCGCGCTCGCCCAGGCCGACCTGGGCCTGGCGATGGGCACGGGCGCCGACGCGGCGATCGAGGCCAGCGACCTCACCTGCGTCCGCGGCGACCTGCTCGCCGTGCCGGACGCGATCGCCCTGTCCAGGAGGACGCTCACGACGATCAGGCAGAACCTGTGCTGGGCGTTCGGCTATAACGCGCTGGCCATCCCGCTGGCCGCGTTCGGCCTGCTCAACCCGATGATCGCGGCCGGGGCGATGGCGTTCAGCTCGGTGTTCGTCGTGACGAACAGCCTGCGGCTGCGGCGGTTCAGCGGGATGGCCACCAGACGCGCTCCCCGATGGTAAGCAGGCTGGCCGGTACGAGCACGGTGCGCACCACCAGCGTGTC
>JASHPP010000509.1 GCA_030038035.1 Trebonia sp. | reverse complement strand
CCCGGATCTCGGCGTCGGTGGGGTCGGGGTTGTCGGCGAGGAGCTGCCGGACCGCCAGCACCATGCCGGGGGTGCAGTAGCCGCACTGCAGGCCGTGCTCGGTCCAGAAGGCCTGCTGGACGGGGTGCAGCCGGCCGGCCGTCGCCAGGCCCTCGATCGTCGTGACCTCGTGGCCGCTCGCCTGCGCGGCCAGGATCGTGCACGACTTCACCGCGACGCCGTCCAGGGCGACCGTGCAGGCGCCGCACTGGCTGGTGTCGCAGCCCACGTGGGTGCCGGTCAGCCCGAGCCGGTCCCGCAGGAAGTGCACGAGCAGCGTCCTGGCCGGGACTTCGGCCGTGCGCGGGGCGCCGTTGACGGTGACCTCGACGATGACGTCCCGCGAGCCTGGCATCCGGTTACCTCCGCCTTGCCCTGCGCGAGTGCGATCGTTTGCAGCATAGTCATCGGCGGGCCGATGTCATAAAACCGATCAGGAACCTGCATAATAGCGGTCATGCGATTGTCTGCACGGGCCGACTACGCGCTGCGCGCGGCCATCGAGCTCGCGGCCGCGCCGGCCGGCCATGTCACGGCGGAGCAGCTTGCGCAGGCACAGAACATCCCTGGCAAGTTCCTCGAGACGATCCTGACGCACCTGCGCAGGAGCGGGCTTGTCCGCAGCCAGCGCGGCCCGGACGGCGGCTTCTGGCTCGCCAGGCCCGCCAGCGAGATCTCGCTCGCCGACATCATCCGGGCGATCGACGGCCAGTTGCTCGGCGTGCGCGGCGAGCGGCCGGAGAACGTCAGCTACCCAGGCGCGGCCGAGCCGCTGCAGCGGGTGTGGATCGCGCTGCGCGCGAACGAGCGGGCGGTCCTTGAGACCGTCACGCTGGCCGACATCGTCTCGGGGAAGCTGCCTGTAGCGATTCAGCTGCTCACCGACAGCCCGCGCGCCTGGGTGTAGGCGGTTCCCGGCCTGGTCAGACCGGCACCATGTCGGTGACGTCCCCGACCGACCCCATCCCGTCGAGGCCGTCGTCTACCGGCGCGCCGACTCGGGGCACCTCGACAGGGACGCGCAGGCCAGGCTCGCGCGGGACACCGAGCGCGGGCTCGTTCTGCAGTTCTGAGAACGCGAAGTTGTCCGACACCTCGCGGAACACCTGCGAAAGCGGCGTGTCAAGAGCGGCGCAGATGGCGGCGAGCAGTTCGGAGGACGCTTCCTTCCGGCCGCGCTCCACCTCGGAAAGGTAACCGAGTGACACCCGCGCGGATGCCGACACCTCGCGCAGCGTGCGACCCTGCCTGATGCGAAGTCGACGAAGCACGTCGCCGAGCAATTGACGAAGCAGCACCATCGTCGCACTCCCTTCCTGAGGCACAGCCGCTTCCCGGGCTCCTGCCGAGGGTCCCTGGCCGCGACCGCCGCTATGTCCACGGTACCTTTTCGCACGGTTCGCAGGCGAGACCACCGCCCCCGGTGTTCGCTTCTGACGTAACGCTGTAATCATGGACACTCTTCCCTAAGCCTCCCTCAGCCTGCCGAGCAGCAGGCCAAGCGCGCGCTCTACTGCCAGTCTACGTACCTCGTCCCGGTTTCCTGCCAGTGCCATCGTGCGCACCACCGTGTCGTCGGCAAGGCTTACCGCGATGTGCAGCGTCCCCTGCGGCCATCCGTCCGTGGGCCCGGGGCCCGCCACGCCGGTCGTCGCCACCCCGACCGTCGCGCCGAGCAGCTTGCGCACCCCGTCGGCCATCGCCGCCGCGACGGGGGCGTAGACCGGGCCGTGTTCGGCGAGCATCCGGGCGTCGACCCCGAGGATCTGCGCCTTGAGCTCGGTCGCGTAGGCCACCACGCCGCCGCGGAAGGCGGCCGACGAGCCGGGTATGTCGGTCAGCGCCGCGGCGACAAGCCCGCCGGTCAGCGACTCGGCGGCGGCCACCGTCTGGCCGGCCGCTGTCAGCAGGCGGAGGATCTCCGTGGCCAGCTCGCGCGCGTTCGGTCCGGCCACGCCCTCTGCCATGCGGTCCTCCGAGTTCTCGCGCGCCTCCGCGGTTCAGGTCGGGCCCCGGCACAGGCGCACCGCACGTACCACATAGTCGGCACCCGTCACCAGCGTTACCACGACGGCAGCCGCCATGACAACCTCCTTCACGAGGCCGGGCGGGCTGAGCGACGGGGGCAGCACGTACAGGCAGATCGCGGCGATCTGGAGCAGCGTCTTCAGCTTGCCGCCAGGACTGGCGGCGATGACCCCGCGCCTGATCACGGCGAAACGCAGCACGGTCACGCCGACCTCGCGGACCAGGATCAGCGCGGTGACCCAGCCGGGCAGCTCGCCGAGCGCGCTCAGCGTGATCAGCGCGGCGCCGGTGAGCGCCTTGTCCGCGATCGGGTCCGCGATCTTGCCGAAGTCGGTGACCAGGCCCCGGCTGCGCGCCAGGCGGCCGTCGGCGAAGTCGGTCACCGACGCGACGACGAACACCGCGAGCGCGGCCAGCCGCCAGCCGGCGCCGCCCGCAAGCAGGCACGCCACGAACACCGGGACGAGCAGGATGCGCGCGATCGTCAGCACGTTGGCCACGTTGAGGAAGGGTGGCGACGCAGTTTCCCCCGGGGGACGACCCCCCGGCGCCCCCCCGAATGGGGGGGCTCCCCGCCCCCCCATCCCCGCCTGGCCCCCCTGGCCCCCCTGGCTCACGCGCGCGCGACCAGGTCGGCTCCCGCCGACTCGACCACGCGGGCCGTCACGAGGTCGCCCGCGGCCAGCGGCCGGTCGGCGAGCAGCGTCGTCGAACCGTCCACGTCCGGGGCCTGGTGGGGGGCGCGGCCCTCGAACCGCCCGTCGCCGAGCACCTCCTCGACAAGCACCTCGACCGTTTCGCCGACCCGGTCGGCGGCGCGCTGCGCCATGACCTCGTCGGCGATGTCGGCGAACTCGGCGACCCGCCTGGCGATCTCGTCCTCATCGACCTTGCCGCCGAAGCCGGCCGCCTCCGTGCGGTCCTCGTCGGAGTAGCCGAATATCCCGATCGCGTCCAGCCGGGCGCTGCCCAGGAACAGCTCAAGCTCGCGCAGGTCGGCCGCGGTCTCGCCGGGGAACCCGACGATGAAGTTGGACCGGATGCCAGCCTCCGGGCAGGCCTGCCGGACGCGGTCGACCAGTTCGCCGAACCGCGCCCGGTCGCCGAACCGGCGCATCGCGCGCAGCACGGGGCCGCTGGCGTGCTGGAACGACAGGTCGAAGTAGGGCACCACGCCCGGGGTGGATGTCAGCGCGCCGATCAGGCCGGGCCTGACCTCCGCGGGCTGCAGGTAGCTGACCCGCACCCACGCGATGCCCGCCACCGCCGCCAGCTCAGGCAGCACGGTCTCGAGCAGCCGCAGGTCGCCGAGGTCCTTGCCGTAGGACGTCGAGTTCTCGCTCACGAGCAGCAGCTCACGGACGCCCTGCGTGGCCAGCCACCCGGCTTCGGCAAGCAGTTCGGGCGGGCGCCGGGAAACGAAAGCGCCGCGGAACGCCGGGATCGCGCAGAACGAGCACCTGCGGTCGCAGCCTGAGGCGATCTTCAGCGGCGCGGTCACGCCGCCGGACAGCCGTCGCCTGATTACCCGCGGTCCCGACGCCGGCGCGACGCCTGGCGGCAGGTCAGTAAGGTCTGTGCGGTCCGCGTCGGCGCCGGCCCGGCCGCCGGGAGACAGCGAACCTAGCTGGCGCTCCACCGGGCTGACCGGCAGCAGCGCGCGCCTGTCCCTGGCGACGTGCGCGGGGCGCCGTTTGCCCGCCAGCACGTCGTCCAGCCTGGCGGCGATGTCGGCGTAATCGTCGAAGCTGAGCACCTGCGCCTCGGGAAGCTCGACGGCGAGCTCGGCTCCGTAGCGCTCGGCAAGGCAGCCCACGGCGGCCACCTTGGCACCGGAGTCCGCGGCGGCGAGCAGTTCCTCGATGGACTCCTGCTTAGCTGCCTGGATGAACCCGCAGGTGTTGACGAGGACGACGGCGGCGTCCTCTCCCTCGCCACGCAGCGTCCAGCCGCCTGCCGACAGGCGCGCGGCGAGCTCTTCTGAGTCGACCTCGTTGCGCGCGCAGCCGAGAGTGATCAGGCTGACGGTACGGGAACTAGACACATCGAGAGGGTACGTGATCGCGCGGTGCCCTTGGGTCACCACGGTCCCCTGACGGGTCGGCGCGCCGCTAGGGCGCCGAGGCGCTGACGGCAGTGACCGTCCCGGGCGGCCCGCCCATCGTGACCGGCGTCTTGCTCGACGGGTTGATGGCGACCGTATCGACCTGCACCGTGCTGAGCGTCTCGGTCTTCCCGTCCACGGTCAGCACGATGCCGCCCGGGTTGCCGATCACCATACTCACCGGGTGCAGCTCCTTCCACACCATGGTGTTCCCGGCGAGGATCGTGCCCTCGTAAAGCTGCTGCCCGCTGGCGTTCGTCAGCGCTACCCAGCAATCCTCGATCGCGACCAGCTTGATGACCGCCTCTGGACGCGCAGGCGCGTGCGCAACCGGCCTGGCGCTGGCGCTGGCGCTCGCGCTCGCGCTCGTGCTCGGGTGCGGCGTGGGCGGGGCCGTCGGCCGCAGCGTGTCGGTCTGCGACGCGTTGGAGTGCGAGTCGTGCGTCGACACCAGGTGGTAGGCGCCGTAGCCGATCACCGCGAGCAGCAGCACGGCAAGGGCCTTACCCCAGCCAAACCGCCTTGGCTCCCTGATCCGGATCGGGGTGGCCGGCTCGAACACCTGCGCCGCCCGCATCGCCCCCGGCGGGCCGTGCTCATCGTCGTACTCTCTGATCAGCGGGGCCGGGTCGGTGCCCACCACGCTGGCGATCGAGCGGATGTGCCCGCGAGCGTAGAAGTCGCCTCCGCATGGCGAGTAGTCACCCTGCTCGATGGCCCGGATGATCGATTCCCTGATCCGGGTCTGCTGGCTTACCTGAGTGATAGTGAGACCGGCCTGACGTCGCGCTTCCGCCAGGGTGTCACCGATGCTCACGGCGCGCCTCCAGGACATCTCGACGTAGGGACTTCCACCCCCGTGCACATACTTAGCCACCCAGAGTTACACCGGCAAGCCCGGTAGCATCGCGGCCTGGTTACGGTCGATGCTCCACGGCTGCCCGTCGGCTGCCCTAGGGCACGCCAGTTATACCCCCCGCTACCCGCCCCGCAACGACGTGAGCACTTCATCAAGGTCATCCGGCCTGATCAGCACGTCCCGTGCCTTGGAACCTTCGCTTGGCCCGACAATACCCCGGCTTTCCAGCAAGTCCATCAGCCGGCCGGCCTTTGCGAACCCCACCCGGAGCTTGCGCTGCAGCATCGATGTCGAGCCGAACTGCGTGGTGATGACGAGCTCAGCCGCCTGCAGCAGCAGATCGAGGTCGTCGCCGATATCGGAGTCGATCTCGCGAGCCTTGTCCGGCGCCACCTGGACGTCAGCCCGGTACGACGGCTCGGCCTGCTTCTTGCAATGCCCGACGATCGCGCGGATCTCGGGCTCGGAGACGTACGCGTTCTGCAGCCGGATCGGCTTGGACGCGCCCATCGGCAGGAACAGCGCGTCGCCCTGCCCCACCAGCTTCTCCGCGCCCGGCTGGTCCAGGATCACCCGCGAGTCGCCAAGCGAGGACGTCGAGAACGCCAGCCGTGACGGCACGTTCGCCTTGATCAGGCCGGTCACCACGTCCACGGACGGCCGCTGGGTGGCCAGCACCAGGTGGATGCCGGCCGCCCGCGCCAGCTGGGTGATCCGCACGACGGTGTCTTCCACGTCCCGGGGCGCCACGATCATCAGGTCGGCGAGCTCGTCCACGATCGTCACCAGGTACGGGTAGGGCTCGTAGACGCGCTCGGACCCGGGAGGCGCGGTCAGCTTGCCGGCCCGGACCGCCTTGTTGAAGTCGTCCACGTGCCGGAATCCCGAGGCGGCCAGGTCGTCGTAGCGCCGTTCCATCTCGCCGACCACCCACTCCAGCGCCTCGGCGGCCTTCTTCGGACTGGTGATGATCGGCGTGATCAGGTGCGGGATGCCCTCGTAGATCGACAGCTCGACCCGCTTGGGGTCGATCAGGATCATCCGCACCTCGTCGGGCGTGGCGCGGGTGAGCACCGAGATGATCAGCCCGTTCAGGCACACCGACTTGCCCGACCCGGTCGCGCCGGCCACGAGCAGGTGCGGCATCTTCCCCAGGTTCGCGAGGACCGTGTTGCCCTCCACGTCCTTGCCGAGCCCGACCACCAGCGGGTGATGGTCGGCGAGCGCGGACGGCGAGCGCAGGAGGTCGCCGAGGCTGACAATCTCCTTGTCCGCGTTGGGGATCTCCACCCCGATCGCCGACTTACCCGGGATGACGGGCAAGATCCTGACATCCGCGGATTTGACCGCATAGGAAATGTTCTTCGACAGCGCGGTGACCCGCTCCACCTTGACCGCCGGGCCGAGCTCGATCTCGTACCTGGTGACCGTCGGCCCCCGGCTGAACCCGGAGACCTGCGCGTCCACGTTGAACTGCTCGAGCACCTCCTGCAACGCGGCGACCACGGCGTCGTTGGCCTTGGTCCGCAGCTTCGGCGTGGTGCCCGGGCGCAGCAGCGCGGGGGGCGGCAGCGTATAGCTGCTCCCCGCCGCCGCGCCGCTGAGCGTCAGCTGCTCGCCGGGCTTGACCGGGGTGGGCTCCGCCGTCCGGAACGCGGCGCCGGCCGCCGCCTCGGTACCAGGCGCGGCGCCCGCCGGCCCGCC
>JASHPP010000508.1 GCA_030038035.1 Trebonia sp. | reverse complement strand
CGGACGGGGTCGGCGTGGCGCTGGCGGGCCGGTACCTGGACGAGCTGCCGTACCGGGTGTGGGTGCTGTGCGGGGACAGCGAGACCGCCGAGGGGTCGATCTGAGAGGCGCTGGACAAGGCCGCCCACTACGGGCTGCGCAACCTGACCGCGATCGTCGACGTGAACCGCCTGGGTCAGCGCGGCCCGACCGAGCTGGGCTGGGACACCGAGGTGTACGCCAAGCGGGTCGAGGCGTTCGGCTGCCACGCCATTCCCATCGACGGGCACGACCTGGGCGAGATCGACAAGGCGCTCGGCCACGCGGCCGAGGCGGACCGGCCCACCGTGATCCTGGCCCGCACCCGCAAGGGCCGCGGGTTCGACGAGGTCGAGGACCGCGAGGGCTGGCACGGCAGGCCGCTGCCCGTTTCGATGGCGCAGCGCGCGATCATCGAGCTGGGCGGCCAGCGCGACCTGGTGGTCGCCGGGCCGCGGCCGGAGGCAGGAACGCCCCGGATGTGGCCAAGCGGCGAGGTGAACCTGCCCCGCTTCGAGCTGGGCGCCAGGGTCGCCACCCGGCTGGCCTTCGGCCAGGCGCTCGCGGCGGTCGGGGCGCTCGGGCACGTCGTCGCGCTGGACGGGGAGGTGGACAACTCCACGCACCTGGAGGAGTTCGCCAAGTGGTACCCAGAGCGCTACTTCGAGATGTTCATCGCCGAGCAGCAGCTCATCGCCGCCGCGGTGGGCATGTCCGTCCGCGGGTACATCCCCTTCGCCGCCACGTTCGCGGCGTTCTTGACCCGTGCCTACGACTTCATCAGGATGTCGGCCATCTCCCAGGCGAACATCCGGCTCTGCGGGTCCCACTCGGGCGTCGAGATCGGCGCCGACGGCCCGTCGCAGATGGCCCTGGAAGACATCGCGATGCTGCGCGCCGTGCACGGCACCACGGTCTTGTACCCGAGCGACGCGACGAGCGCCGCGAGCCTGGTGGCGCAGATGGCCGAGCGCGGCGGCATCGTCTACATGCGCACCACCCGCGGCGCGTACCCGGTGCTGTACGGGCCGGACGAGCCGTTCCCGATCGGCGGCTGCAAGCTTGTGCGGTCCGGCCCCGACGACCAGGTGACGCTCATCGGCGCCGGCGTGACCCTGCACAACTGCCTGGCCGCGGCCGGCCAGCTGGCCGGCGAGGGCATCGGCGCCCGCGTCGTGGACCTGTACTCGGTCAAGCCGATCGACACCCAGGCGCTCGTGCAGGCCGCGGACGCGACCGCGGGCCGGCTCGTGGTCGCCGAGGACCACTACCCGGCCGGCGGCATCGGCAGCGCGGTGCTCGAGGCGCTCAACGACGCGGGGCATCCGGTCCGCATCCGGCACCTGGCCGTGCGTGACCTGCCCGGCTCGGGGACCCCCGAGGAGCTGATGGAGGCGGCCGGAATCTCCGCGGGCCAGATCGCCCAGGCGGCGCGCGAAGCGATCGGCGGGTGAGCTGCGCCGGCGCCCGCCCGTTAACGCGGGCCGTAACCGGCGCTGGTCAGCATCCGGCGCAGGTCGATGACCAGCGATGCGTCTACGTCCTTGCCCGCGGGGGGCTCGAGGAACTCCTGCTCGCTCCCGAGCTGGACGTCGACCTTGCCGTCATGCCGCACGCTGACCGTGCCGACGGCTTCCAGCAGCGACAGCACCGCCCGCCACTCGATGTTGTGGCTGGTGGGATGCTCGAAGATCTGGCGCAGCGTATCCCGGTGGCGGTTGTCGAGGTGTTCTGGCTCAGGCGAGGTCATGTGCCCGACCCTATGCCCGCCCGCCGTCCGGCGGCGGGGCAGCCCGCTCGGTGCGCCCGCGTCGCGTGCCCCCTGTGGACAGGCTGTGCACGAGCCGGTGGATAACTGCCTTCATCTGCGGATAACTCCCGTGCTTTCTGTGGATAAAGAAAAAATTCTCAATTATTGTCCCCGGGCGCTTGCGCCGCGCCTTCGCGCAGGAGTAAGAATGCTTTCACCGTCGGAAACGGACACCATCCCCGGGGGCAACTCCGGAGTCGTGGGAGGAAGCGGGAAACCGGTTCCTCGCGCGGGTGACTGGCCCTGGCGGCCGGCCCTCGGAGCCGGGCAGGCCGGGTAACCGGCAAGCCTGGTGCGGCAGGCCGGGCAAGGCCCCCTCCATCCCATAAATGGAGGGGGCCTTGTCTTGTCCCTGGTCGTATCGTGCCGGGTCTTATTGTGCCGGGTCTTAACGCCCTGCCCTCACGCGACACGCCAGCAAACGCCGCCAAATCAGTAACACAAATGGGTAACAGCCGCGTGGCGGTCGGCGAGTCTCCCGTCGTCACGGCGGACCGTGCCGCGCGGCCACGGCCGCGGCGCCCGCGCGCTGTCCGGCGATCCGGCCGAAAACCGCGCCGTTGGTCAGGCCAGAACCGCCGGGGTAGTTGAAGTAGAACAGCCCGCCGACGAGTTCACCGCATGCGTACAGGCCGGGGATCACCTGCCCGTCGTCGTCGATCACCTCGGCCCCGGTGGAGATCCGCAGGCCGCCGAACGTGAACGTGATCCCGCACGTCACCTGATACGCCTCGAACGGGCCCGTGTCGAGGGTGTTCGCCCAGTTCGTCTTGTCGACGGCGAGCCCGCGGGTGCGCCGGCCGTCCTTGATATTCGGATTGAAGGGCACGTCCGTGTCGATGGCGGCGTTATACGCCGACACCGTGGCGAGGAAGCGCCCGGGGTCCACGCCATCCATCCGCGCCGCCAGCTCCGCCAAGGTGGCGCCGGTGACCTTGGTGACCTGCCTGATCCGGTACTCATCGCGCAGCAGGCGGGCGACCTTGCGATCGAACACCTGCCAGGCGAACTGCCCGGGCTGGGCGAGGATCACCCGGCCGTACCTGGCGTAGGTGTAGTTGCGGAAGTCGGCGCCCTCGTCGACGAAGCGGTCGCCGTCGGCGTTGACCATGATCCCCCAGGGGTAGCTGTGCTTCTGGAAGCCGTCACCCACGGACAGGTCGCCGAACGGCGGCGCGTTGAAATCCCAGCCGACCGCGTGCGCCCCTGACCACTGGCCCCAGGGCGCGGCGCCGACCTCAAGGGCCATCCGTATCCCGTCTCCGGTGTTGAAGCGGGTGCCGCGGACCTTGGCGACGTCCCAGCCCGGGCCGAGGTAGCGGGTGCGCCACTCGGCGTTGGCCTCGAACCCGCCCGCGGCCAGGATCACCGCCGCGGCCCGCACGAGCGCGGTCCGCCCGCCCTGCCCGCCCTGCCCGCCCTGCCTGCCCTGGCGCACGTACACCCCGTCCACCCGGCCGCGGTCGTCCGCGGACAGCCGGGTCGCGCGGGCGCCGTACTCGATGGCGATGCCGTTGCCTGCGCAGGCCCTGGCCAGGTAGTCGATCAGGCCCCGGCCACCGCCGTTGGCCTCGATGGTCAGGCCGCCCCAGAACGTGAACCTGCCGTCGACCTCGAACGCCTGCCGGCCGTAGATCGGCAGGAACCGGACGCCCTTCGAGCGCAGCCACCTCAGCGCGGCGAAGCTGTCGCGCACGAGAATCTCCGCCAGCTCCGGGTCGCAGCGGTTTTCTGTCACCCGGGCCAGGTCGTCGAGGAACTGCTCCCGCGGATAGGCGCCGAAGTCGGTGCGGGCCGCCAGGTCCGCGCTGAGGTCGGGCACGAGCTCGAGGATCTCCGCGCGGCCGTTGTAGGCGAACCGCATCGCGCCCGCCGTGAAGGCGGAGTTCCCGCCGCGCTCGGCATACGGTGCCCGCTCGAGGACCAGCACGCCGGCCCCGGTCTCGCGGGCCGAGAGCGCCGCGCACAGCGCGGCGTTGCCGGCGCCCACGACGACGACGTCCGCCTGGGTTCGCATGCCCCTGCGCCACCTCCCGTACCAATGGTGGCAGCCCCGGCCGCGCGAGCCCGGGACAAACCCCAAGGAACCGCGCGGCGGCAGCGGCCGGTCGTCACTGGCGCGCGAGCAGGTCGCGGACGACGAGCGTCGCGGCGGCCGGTGCTCCCTTCACGAAGCCGAAAAACGGCCCGAAGTCCTGCGTCGCCGCGAACCCGGTGACGTACAGGCCGGGCACGCTGGTCTGGAAGGCCTCGTCGAGCACGGGGAAGCCGTTCGACAGCTCGATGTCACCGAGCAGGCCCGCGAGGTAGGGGACGCTGGCGAGGTCGGCCCGGTACCCCGTGGCGAACACTACGCGGTCGGCGGTCAGCCGGCTGCCGTCGGAAAGCGCGACCCGCAGCGAGCCGTTCCCGTCGGCCGCGGTGACCCCGGTGACCTCGGTGCCCGGCCGCCGCGTGATCCCCTCCCTGTCCAGCCGGGGCGTGAGCCAGTGCTCGAGGGTTAGCCGGCCGACCTCCCAAAAGCGCCTGGCGACCGCGTCCTTCTCGCTGGCAGGCAGGTTGCGCCAGTACCCGCGCACCGCGAGCGTCCGGTCCACGTGCTCGTCCACGAACTTCCAGCTGACCCGCTCGAAGCGCGGCACGTCGTGGCGGTGCACGATGTCGACGCTCGCCGCGCCGTGCTCGCGCAGCAGCGCCGCCCATTCGTAGGCGCTCTGCCTGCCGCCGATGATCAGCACGCGCGCCCCGGCCATCGGCTCGAAGCGCACCAGGTCGCAGGTGTGCGCCGCGTACCCGGCCGGCACCGACGCCGCCCAGCCGGGGCGGTTGGCGAAGCGGCTGATTCCTGGCGCGGCGAGCACGGCGTCCGCGCGAACGCGCTCCCCGCTGCGCAGCGCTGCCTCGAAGCCGCCGTTCACCCGGTCCAGGGTGTCGGCGAAGTCCTCGCGGACCCGCAGTCCCTTGGCCCGCCTGAACCAGCCGGCGTAGTCGAGGAAGACCTCGACCGGGATCGGATCGACCTGCTCGGCGCGGAGCTGCCGCTCTTCCAGGTACGCCTGGAGCGTGTGCCGCCCCGCCGCGTCAAGGTGCCAGTCCGGCCCGGACCGAAGGAACATGTCCGCCGGCATGTGCTCACGCCAGAAGCCCATGGGCCGGCCGAGGATCACGGTGTCGATGCCGTGCTCCCGCGCGAGCGCCGCCGCCGACAGCCCGTACGGCCCCGCGCCGATAACGAGCAGCTGCGTCTGCTGCATGAAGACACCCCCTTGCGGACTCTACTCCGGGTCGCCGGCCTGGCCGGCCTACAGGCGGGCGGCAGGCGCCACGGTGCCTGCACCGCCACGCTTGGTGCGCAGGAGATAACTGTGTGAATGCGTTGCGACTGGGGTAGGGAGCGATCCAAGTGTCAGCAGGTGCGTAGACGCGGCCCGGCACGGGGAGCCGGGCCGGGCCTGGCTGGCTGAGGGGGAAGCACCATGTCAGTGCGGAAATCACTACGCGGCCGGCGGCCGGCCGCCGTCAGGCGGGGCGCCGTCTTCGCGGCGGGGGCGGCAGGCTCGCTGGCGGTCGGCGCGGTCGCGCTCGCGACCGTGCCCGCGGGTCCGGCGCGGGCGGCACAGGCATTCCCTGTGGCCCCGTTCTCCGAGACGTTCTACTACATCGGTGCCGCGACCCAGACGGTCCCGGTGCCGGAAGGCGCGGTCTCCGCCACGGTGGTGATCTACGGCGGGAGCGGCGGCAACGCGTGCGACCTGTCCGCCTGCGGCAAGGGCGGGTACGGCGCGGAGGTGTCCGGCACGCTCACGCTGCCGCCCGACTCGCGACTGGTCCTGTCGGTGGCCGGCCGCGGCGGCGACGCCAACGGGCGGACGCACCCGGGCGACGGCGGCTGGGGCTGGGCACACGGCGGCCGCGGCGGGTCCGGCTCGGGCGGCTCTGAGGACGCCGCCGGCGGGGGCGGGGCCAGCAGCCTCAACCTCAACCTGTGCCCGCCCGGGGAGCCCTACTGCAGTCCGATCACGCTCGTCGTCGCCGGCGGCGGCGGGGGAGGGGGCGCGGTCGGCTACCTCCCGCTCGCCGATCCCGGCGGCAACGGGGGCAGCAGCGGTTCCAGCGCCTTTAACGGCTCCGCCGGCCGGGGCATCAACGCCGGCGGCGGCGGCACCGGGGGGAACCGTACCGGGGGCGGGGGCGCCGGCGGCGGCGGCAGCTCTCTCGGCGGCTCCGGCGGCGGCGGCGGCGCGGGCTACTCCAGCGGCAGTGGCGGCGGGGGCGGCGGCTTCGGCGGCGGGGGCGGCGGTGGTGGCGGCGGCGCGACCTCCTACACCGGCTCGCTGACCTCGACCCGGGTGTTCGCTGGCTCGACCGCGGACGGAAACGGCCAAGTCACGATCACCTGGAACTTCGGCTAACCGGGTTAGGGCCTGGTCCGGCCTTACCGGGCTCCCGCGGGGTCGTACCAGGCCTTTCACCGGGGCGCGGGGTTCTTGAGCACGACGACCGAGCGCGGCCGGACGGTGACGTGGCCGGCGGCCGCGGCGCCGGCGGTCGCGGGCGCGTCCGGCAGTACCGGGTCGTAGGTGTCGATCTCGACCCGCCATCCCGCCTGCGGCCTGGTCTCGGGGAGCGTGCAGTCCAGCGGCTCCCACCAGGCGTTCACCAGCACAAGGAAGTCGTCGTCGAGCAGCGCGCTGCCGTCCTCGGCCCGGTCGGGATCATCGGACCCGTCGAGGTAGATGCCGATCGCGAGCGCGCTGCCATCGGCCCAGTCGGTGCCGTCCATCGGGGCGCCCTGGGGGGTGAACCACTGGAGTTCGGCGGCCTCGGCGCCGGCGAGGAACCGCCTGCGGCGGAACACCGGGTGGGCCCGGCGGAAGGCGATCAGGCGCCGTGTGAACTCGAGCAGCTCGTCGTCGGTGTTCGCCCAGTCGAACCAGGTGGTCTCGTTGTCCTGGCAGTAGGCGTTGTTGTTGCCGTGCTGGGTGTGGCCCATCTCGTCGCCGCCGAGCAGCAGCGGCACGCCGAAGGACAGCATGAGCGTGGTGAGCATGGCCCGCGACTGGCGGGCACGCAGCGCGTTGACCCCGGGATCGTCGGTCGGGCCTTCGGCCCCGCAGTTCCATGAGCGGTTGTCGCTGGTCCCGTCGCGGTTGTCCTCGCCGTTGTCCTCGTTGTGCTTGTCGTCGTAGGAGACGAGGTCGCGCAGGGTGAAGCCGTCGTGCACGGTGATCAGGTTCACCGAGGACGTGGGCCGGCGCCCGGCCGTGGCGTACAGGTCCGCCGAGCCGGCGAACCGGTCGGCGAACTCGCCGATCCCGATCGGCTCGCTGCGCCAGAAGTCGCGCATCGAGTCCCGGTACTTGCCGTTCCACTCCCGCCACAGCGGCGGGAACCGGCCCAGGTCATAGCTGTCCATCTGCCCGACATCCCACGGCTCGGCGACCATCTTGGCCCGCGACACCACCGGGTCCTGCGCGACCATGTCCAGGAACGCGGCCACCTTGTCGAAGCCGCCCTCCTGCCGGGCCAGGGTGGGCGCCAGGTCGAACCGGAACCCGTCGACGTGCATCTCCTCCAGCCAGTAGCGCAGCGAGTCCATCATCAGCTGCAGCGTGATCGGGTCGCCCGCGTTCAGCGAGTTGCCCGTGCCGGTCGTGTCGTAGTAGTCGCGCGGGTCGCCGGGCGCAAGCCGGTAGTACGCCGGGTTGTCGATGCCGCGGAAGCACAGCGTGGGGCCGTTCGGTCCCCCCTCGGCGGAGTGGTTGAACACCACGTCGAGCAGGATTTCCAGGCGGGCCTGGTGCAGCTTGTCCACCATCGCCTTGAACTCGCCGACCTGGCCACCCGGCCGGCCGGCCCGCACCTGCGCCGAATAGCCGTTGTGCGGCGCGAAGAAGCCGATCGTGTTGTAGCCCCAGTAGTTCGTCAGTCCCCGGTCGAGCAGGAACGACTCGGGCACGTTCTGGTGCACGGGCAGCAGCTCGACCGTGGTGACGCCCAGGTCGACCAGGTGCGCGATCGCTGCCTCGTGGGCGAGCCCGGCGTAGGTCCCGCGCAGCCGCGGCGGTATGTCGGGATGGCGCATCGTGAAGCCCTTGACGTGCACCTCGTACAGGACCGTGTCCGAGTACCGGCGCCCGGGCCGGCTGGCGTCCTGCCAGTTGAAGGCCGGGTCGACGATCAGGCTCCGCGGCACGTGCGCGGAGGAGTCGAGGGTGCTCGGGGCGTCCGGGTTGGCCAGGTCGTGCGCGAGCACCTCGGGCCCGAACGAGACCGTTCCGCTGATCGCCCGCGCGTACGGGTCGAGCAGGAGCTTGGCCGGGTTGCAGCGCAGGCCCTGCGCCGGGTCCCAGGGTCCGCTGACCCGGTACCCGTACGCCTGGCCCGGCCCGATTCCGGGCACGAAGGCATGCCAGACATCCGCGTCGTTGTCCTGCAGCGGGATCTGCGTTTCCGCGCCAGTCCCGTCGAACAGGCACAAGGTGATGCGCTCGGCGATGCTTGAGGCGATCGCGAAGTTCGTGCCCGTCCTGCCGAGGTGCTCGCCGGGCGTGGCGCCTAGCGGGTGCGCGCTGCCCGGCAGCGCGCCCGCGGACCGGCTGTCAGGCTTGGCGAACGCGTCCGGGGCGACGCGGGCGCCGGGAACCTGGACGGTGGTGGTTTGCTGGGTGGTCACTGCTGCCGCGCCTTTCTGGAGAGGCCGCGCACGCACGTCGGCGTGCCGCGCGGCCGGCTGCTCGTTCTTTCCTAGGCGCGAACCGGGTAACCGTCATCACCCCGTGCGGGTGCTCACGCGTGCCGGATGCCCCGGTAGATGTCCAGGTACTCCGCGCCGGGCCTGGCCCACGAGTAATCGGCGCGCATGCAGTTGGCGGCCAGCTCGCGGAATTCCGGCGGCCGGGCCGACCATAGCCGCAGCGCCCGGCCCAGCGCCGATTCGACCGCGCGGTTGTCTGTGTGGTGGAAGACGTACCCGTTGCGCTCGGCCGGCGGCCGCCCCGAGTAGTCGCGGTCGAAGACCGTGTCGATCATGCCGCCGGTCGCCCGCACCACGGGCACGGTCCCGTACCGCATGGCGATCAGCGGGGCCAGCCCGCACGGCTCGAACATGCTCGGCACGATGAGCAGGTCCGCGCCCGCGTAGATGAGATGAGCCAGTTCCTCCCGGTATCCGAGTTCGAGGTGGCAGTCGGGGTTGTCGTTCAGGTAGTCCTTGAGGTGCCAGAAGTGGCCGTTGATCCGGTCGTGGTGGTGCGCGTCGCCCATGAGCACGAACTGGCCGCCGAGGTCCAGCGTGTAGAAGAGGGCATGGTGCACGAGGTGCATGCCCTTCTGCTCGTCCAGCCTGCCGATGTAGGCGACCAGGGGACTGCGGGTCTTGCGCAGCCAGAACCTGTCCCTGAGCGCCTCCTTGTCCGCCTGCTTGCGCTCGGCGGTGCCGGCCGAGTAACGGGCCGGGACAAGCGGGTCGCTCTCCGGGTTCCACACCTCGTAGTCGACGCCGTTGAGCACGCCCCGGAACTTGGCCTGGTGCTCCTTGAGGATGCGGCCGAGCCCCGACCCGCCGTCGCCGTACAGCGCCTCGTCGGCATGGCTGGGGGAGACCGTGGTCACGAAGTCCGCGTACACGATGCCGCCCTTCATCGGGTTAAGGCCCCGGTAGCGGAAGTCATCGCCCAGCCGGTCGGCGTCGAGGAAATGGTCGGGCCTGCCGAGCTGGGTGGCCCAGAGCACGTGTTCGTCGCTGGTTCCCTGGTGACGGAAGTTGTGTATGGTGTAGCAGATTTTCTGCTTCGCCAGCACGGCGCCGTACTGCTCGCGCAGCAGGACCGGGACGAGCCCGGCCTGCCAGTCGTGGCAGTGCACGATGTCGGGACGCTTGCCGGCCTGCCCCATGAATTCGAGCGCCGCCTTGGAGAAGAAGGCGAACCTCTCGGCGTCGTCCGCGTACCCGTACAGGCGCTCGCGGCCGAAGAGATTCGCCGCCGAATGCGGCTCGATGAAGAAGCACTTGCGTCCGTTCGCGTAACCGAACCACACGGTGCAGCGGACGGCCCCGCCGTACCAGGGCACCCACAAGTCCTCGTAGGTTGGCGCCAGCCCCCAGATCTCGGAGTAGTGCAGGCCGGAGTACTTGGGCAGGATGACCTCGACCGCGTTTCCCCTGATCTCCAGCTCCCGGCTCAGGCCCGCCACCACGTCACCGAGCCCGCCTGACTTCGCCGCCGGCGCGCACTCGGCCGCCACCATGACGATGTACACGCTCACCCCCCAACCGCGTTGCCGGCCCGATGCCAGCCATACCGACGCTAGCGCTCAGGCTTACGGGCGCCGATGGCGGGCCGCATCGCCCGGATAGGGCGAAAGTGGCGCAGGTCCGGTGTCAGTGAAGACTGCGCGGGGCGCGATGGCGCCGGCTGCCCGTGCGTCGCTGCCGGGAAAACCGGACATGGACGCGATGACGTCCCGCCCGCCCGGGCCGCCACTTGCCGATCTGGCGGGCGATAGGCCAGCTCACGACGTCAGCGGCAGTGACCGCGGGACGCGCGCGGAAGAGAATCAGATGTGCCACGAGCATTACCCTGGCCGCAGCCAGGCGGAGCCCGAGCCACCTTGATCTGCTCGGGGCGGTACGGGCTTGGGAGATGTCTCCCAGGTCATGGGCTTTCCCGCGACCGGTCAAGTGTTCGAAGAACATGACTGTATTAGAACACGGGTACGAGCCAGCTGGCAAGAACTGATTTCGAGCATGTTCGAACAGGCGGATGTATTTCGCTTAGATGTTCTAACATGCGGTCGGTGCTGGGTCAGAGTTTGCGCAGGACGGTCACGACTCGACCCAGGATGCTGAGCTTGTCCGCAGCCATCGGCGCGTATGACGGGTGGTGCGGGAGCAGCCAGGCATGACCCTCGGCTCGCTTCAGTGTTCGCACGGTTGGCACGCCATCGATATCGGCCACGACTACGTCGCCATCCCGGGCTTCAGCCGTCGGTTGGACCACCACCCAGTCGCCGTCGGCGATGGCGGCATTGATCATCGAGTCACCCGTCACCTTGACCGCGAACATCGCACCCTCGCCAACGAGTTGCCGGGGCAGCGGCATGACCGTGTCCGCTGATTCCGCGGGCGGCATCGGCGCGCCGCCAGGGATCTGCCGGATCACCGGCACGTAGACGGGGCTCAGTGACTGGATGTCGATGCCGGCGAAGTAGGACGGCTCCTCCGGGTCGGGGCTGATCACCGGGCGGGCGGGCAGGTTCACCTCGACCGTCCGCGGCCGGCCGATGTCCCGGTGCAGGTAGCCCTTGCGCTGCAGCGTGCTCAGCTGGTACGAGACACTCGATGTGCTGGTCAGGCCGACGGCCTCCCCGATCTCCCGCATCGAGGGCGGGTAGCCGCGCTGCTGTACCGACTCCCGGATGACCTGCAGCACCTTGCGCTGCCGCCGGGTCAGCACGTGGTCGGGATCGGGTTTCGTTGCGGACTCAGGGATGGCTTCCTGTGCGCTCCCCTTCGGCGCGCGCTGTGGCCTTTCCCCAGCTGAGGGCGGTGTAGGCGGCTGGGACTGAGGGTCCGTGGCGATCTGGGCCGACATCCCGGTGTCTGCTCCGAAGTCCAGGGACAGCCCGAGCGCCTCGGCATACCGGGTCACGGTGGAGAGCTGCGCGTCGTGCCGGCCCGACTCCAGCCTCGCCACGGCCGACTGTGACGTCCGCATCAGCCTGGCGACGTGTGCCTGCGAGAAACCCGACTCGGCCCGCTGGCGGCTCAGCCGGCCGATGAGGTCACGGTTGCCCTCCGCTACCGTGGCCCGGTCGGCTGAGCCGATATCCGCGTCCGCGTCACTGCTGGAACCGGAATCAGCCACCATCGTTACCGCGACCTCGCCCTGCTGCCTTCACCATGCCACCCTCGCCCAGCTCGCGGACAACACCGCCGCCAGGCTGCTACTCTATCGAACATACTCCTCAAGGCGAAGCAAGAACATAATAGATATTCGTTGTTACGTTGCAGTTCGGTAGCCCCGCGGCGAGCAGGTCCTGGCCCGGGCAGTTTCAGGACGCGCGGAAGTCGACGTCCTCGGTCTTGACCGTCCCAGCCGTCCGTCCGGGCGCCGTCTGGTAGGTCCAGTACAGGTTCGTGTGGGCGATGACCTGGTCCGGCGGCGGCGCCCCCCACTCGGTCTGGTCCTCGGTCGTATGGGCATCGCTGACGAGGGTCGCGTCGTACCCCCGGACGAACGCGCCATGCAGCGTCGAGCGGATGCACGCGTCGGTCTGCGCGCCGACCACGACGAGCCGCCCGATCCGCAGGTCCGACAGCACCGTCTCGAGCGTCGTGTTCTCGAAGGAGTCGCCGTAGTTCTTCTCGACAAGCGGCTCGGCTTCGCCCGGGGTCAGCTCGGGGACGATCTGCCAGTCATCGCTGCCGCGGGCGAGACCTTCGTCGCAGTGCTGGACCCAGACGACGGGGACGCGTTCCCGCCGCGCCTTCTCGACGAGGCTGCCGACGTTCGCCACGACCGCGTCCCGCGCGTGCGCCCCCGCGACGACGCC
>JASHPP010000507.1 GCA_030038035.1 Trebonia sp. | reverse complement strand
CCAGATCCGCCCCCTTATCCACCCAAGACTTATCCAAAGGATACTTCGAATCAGCCTTCTCACCCATAGGCCGATCCTTCGCACCCGGCCTCCGGCGCAAACCATCCGACACACTGTAACCATCATGCCATTTACCGTCAGCCTTCAAATGGGCAGACCACTCAACACCATATTGCACAGCATCAGCAACCGAGATTCCCTCACTCCAAGCCGAAGGAACAAATAGCACGTCGCGTGCAACGACACGCGGCACAGCCGAACCACGGTGCCGCACCCGGTCAGCCGTGCGACGGCAGCCAGCCGAACAAAACTTGGGAACCCGGCCCACCCCGCCATAGGCGAAGGGCTTGCCGCAAGCGGCGCAATCAACATTCCTGGCAGCAATCTTAACCAAATACTTCTCACTTTCCCGTAGACATGAAAAGAGCCACGATCATCTAGCCCATCGTGGCTCTCTACTCCTAGTATACATCTTCAGTTATCTAGTTACCATTCATCCCTTTGAGTGGAGGTGCGGGGGAGAGGCCCCCGCAGTCACACTCCTGCGCCGCCTACCGCCTACCGGCGGCGCTTTTCCCCTTCTCACCTTAGGCATTTTCGTGAATAACCCCAGGTCAACGTGGTTGACTCGGACTAAGTTACGGTACCGTAGGTTATGCACGGCGCAGCCGAGAGGTTTTTCTTCTCTCATATCTCTACCGTGTCCGCTCGCGTGTTCCGCTCGCGCGATAGCGTGTGATCTACGTCACATCGGATAATAGTGCATCAAGCGGCATTAGCGACAACCGCCGCTTGCCGGTTCCAACAGGGCATGTCAAGATGAAAGTAGAGGCAGCAGGCCAACCGTGAACCCGGACAACCGGAAGGTAATGGCAGGTGTCCCAAATTGGGACATCTGCTTCAGATCCGAGGTGAATCGTTGGCCGCAGGAGGCTCCAACCGTCTTCTATCCCTACCCCATGCCGCAGAACTCCTAGACATCCCCGTAAGACGGCTGCGGGACCATTGGAGGGATTGGAAGATCCCGGCCTTCAAGGTCGGCCGGGAACTCCGCATACGCGAACGCGACTTGTGGAATTGGGTGGAGGGACAGAAGGCCGTCTAGACGGCTCTAGGAGCCACGCAGAGACACGGAAAGGCCGGGAGGGTATTCCTACCCCTCCCGGCCTCTCTGCGGCCCTACAGGGGCCGCACAATGCCCTCACGCGGCCATCAAGGCCGGGGCCGCCCAACGCGCGTTCATCATCGCGCGAGTCCTCTCCTGGCTATCCGGCATCGCATGAACGTACGTCTTGAGCGTGATGGACGGGTCAGCGTGACCGAGGACCGCTGACAGGTCAACAATGTTCATCCCCGACTCCAGGCATTCGGACGCGAACTGATGCCGGAGGCTGTGTGTCGTGAACCCGGTGATACCGAGCGCTTTGCACGCGCGCCCGAACCGGTCTTGAATCGTCGGGTAGGGCATGTACTTGGTGGAGATCCCCGGCATCAGCGGACCATCCGGCATTCCCTTAACCATGTCCCAGATGAACTCGGGTACGGGGACGTCGCGGAATTGCCCCTTCTGCCGCTTCTTGAGGGGGACACGCATCTTGCCATCACGGGAAGCCTGCGCCTTGAGGCGCAGCGTCATACCGTTGTTGATGAAATCAGCCTTCTCGACTCCCAGCGCCTCGCAGATGCGAAGACCCATAGTGCGCTGTAGCCAGACTCCGATACCGGCGCCCTTGTAGGAGTGTCCGTCGATCTTCCCGCCATCGGCGAGGAATCCGGTTTGCTCATCGGTGATGAACACGAACCCGTCATCTTCGGAGTCCTCTTCAGTGATGGCCTTCTGCGCCAGCTTGATCCCGGTCACGCGGTGGGATTCAATCACGCCGTCGGTCACGAGCATGTCAAGCGTGTTCACGATCAGGGTGCGCGCCCTAGCGCGCATCGCGCCACACAGATCGATCATCGCCAGGTTGACTAGCTCACGGGCGATGCCCGGCATGGTGGCTGCCTCGCGCACCGTACGCCCCTCATAGGCGGGGCCGACCCACTTGGTGAACGCGGACACGTAGGTTGCCCTGGTGCGCTCGTTACGCCATGGCGCAGTGTCAAGCCACGTCCGTACGGCGTCGTTGAACGGCTGCCTGCGCGCTTCTAGGCTCACGTCCGCGTCATCGAAGCGCTTCTTGTAGTCCTGCGCGCTAGCGAACGCCTTGGCGTCGTCATGCTTCTTGAAGGTCTTCTCACGCTGCTTACCGGCTACGTCACGGTAGCGGACCGTGTAACTCTGCTGCGGCTTGCCGGTTGTGTTCTTGCGGCTGCCAGCCGGGATGATGTTGGTTTCGATGCTCGCCACCGGGCTGTCCCTTCGGTTGCTCCCCTACTCACAGCCCTAGCGGCTTCCTACCTCTATTTTAGCAGGCTATGACTTATCGGGGGAATCTGGCCTTCTTGGCCAGCGTTTCCGCTGGTGAGAGCGATTTTGCTACGGTTATCCCGAACGGACCCTGGCGTCTCCTCCGGCCAGTGCCAGCCGCGCCGCGTGGTAGCCGCCCATCCCGTGCACGCCCGGGCCCGGCGGCGTGCTCGCCGAGCACAGGTAGACCCCGCGCAGCGGGGTCGCCCACGGGCGCAGTGACAGCCGCGGACGGCGGACGAACTGGACAAATCCCGCGTCGCCGCCGGCTATGTCACCGCCGACGAGGTTGGGGTCGTGCCGCTGGAGCGCGGCCGGGTCGTGCGCGGCGCGGGCCAGGATCAGGTCACGGAACCCGGGCGCGAACCGCTCGACCTGGTCCTCGATCGCGGCCGTCATGTCCGCCGGGCAGCCGTTCGGCACGTGGCAGTACGCCCACAGCACGTGCCGCCCGGCCGGCGCGCGCGACGGGTCCGCCACGCACGGCTGGACGGCGAGGACGAACGGGCGCGCCGGGAGCCGCCCGGCCGCCACCTCGGCCTCGCCGGCCGCGATCTCCGCGAGCGTGCCGCCCAGGTGCACGGTTCCGGCCGTCGCGACCGCGGGGTCCTTCCACGGCACCGGCCCGGACAGCGCCCAGTCCAGCTTGAACACGCCAGGCCCGTACCTGAAGCGGCGCAGCTGGCGCGCGTAGCCGCCGGGCAGGCGGTCGCCGCAGACGGCCAGCACCTGGGACGGCGTCAGGTCGAGTAGGATCACGCCCGCGCGCGGCACGTCGGACAGGTCCCGCACCGTCTGCCCGGATTCGGCGGCGCCGCCGAGGGAGACCAGCCGGCCGACCAGGGCGGCGGCGAGGCGGTGCGAGCCGCCGCGGACCACCGGCCAGCCGACCCGGTGGGCGAGCGCGCCGAGCAGCATCCCGTAGCCGCCGGTGATGGGCGCGCGCAGGTCGACCATCGAGTGCGCGGCCATCCCGGCGAACAGCGCCCGCGCTCGCTCGCCGCCGAAGATGGTCCGCGTGAGCACCGTCGCCGGCAGCACGCCGAAAGTCGCGAACCTCGCTAGCCGCAGCGGTGCCCGCGGCACGGACAGCGGGGAGAGCAGGGAGTCCACCAGGCCGGGCCCGCCGCTGGCCGTGGCGCCGACGCTGGCCCGCCAGGCGGCGGCGTCCACGGCCGACCGCAGGCCCGCGGCGGTTTCCCCGATGTCCCTGTGCAGCAGCACCGCGTCCTGTCCGTCCAGCGGATGCGCCGCCTGCACCCGCGGGAAAGCCCAGTCGACCCGGAGCGGAAGGTTCCTGAACGCGGCCGACGCCCGGGCCAGGGGCAGGACCGTGGCGCAGACGTCGTGCGTGAACCCGTCCAGGGTGAGCGCGGCGCTGCGCAGGCCCCCGCCGAACTCCGCGGCCGCTTCGAGCAGCAGGACCCGGAGCCCGGCTTCGGCCAGCGTGACGGCGCCGATCAGCCCGTTCGGCCCTGACCCGACGACCACGGCGTCGAACCCGTCCGCTCCGGCCACTTACCTGTCGCCTTAGCTGTCGCCGGCCGCGTCCGCGGGGCGGCGGCCCCCGTAGATGACGTAGTCGAGTTCCTTCCAGTACACGTCCACGCCCTCGAACCCGGCCGCCCGCAGGTAGCCGAGCTGCGGGTCCAGCAGGGTCATGTACCTGACGTGGTTCTCGTAGCGGAACTGCTCCTCGGGGGTGCGGTGTGCCCGCTTGCCCGCCGCGCCGGGGTCGCGGCGGTCACCGGCCCGCAGCCAGGCCTGTTCCGCCACCCGGTCAGGAGGCAGCACCGGGTCGTAATTGAGGTACCAGCCGCCGGGCGCGAGCTGCGCGAAGATCTCGCCGAACAGTGTCTGCTTGCGCTCGTCCCGCAGATGGTGGACGCAGAGCGAGCTGACCACCGCGTCGAGGCGGTCCGGGATCTGCGCCGGCCAGCTCCCGGCCTGCGTGAGGTCGAACTCGACATAGGTGTACCTGCCCGCGTACGGCTCGAGCTCGACCATCCCTTGCGCCATCATCTGCGGTGAGAAATCGGCCAGGATCGCGTGCGCGCCTGCGTAGCAGCCGAGGATCGTCCGCGCGGCCGCGCCCGTGCCCGCGCCGAGGTCGACGAACGTGAACGGCTCGCCGGCCGCGAACGGCAGCAGCTGGGCCATCAGGTCCCGGTGGCCCGCCCGGCGGCGCTCCCTGTCGCTGGCGGTCGACTTCCAGAAATTGACGCCAATGTCGCTCTTCCACACGGCGGCGTTGGTGTCCTGGGCGCTGTCCTCCCTGTCCGGCATGACAGCGATGCTAACCCCCGGGCATCAGCGGGAAGCGCAGGAGTGCGGCAATGCCGTCCGGCGGGGCGGCAACGGCCTCGACCATCCCGCCGTCCGCGATCGTGACGACGACGACCTCCTCGACCAGGTCCGGCACGGCGATCGCCCGCGAGTCACCGTGTTCGCAGCCGGACCCGAACGCCTTGAGCTCGGCCCGGGTCATGCCGAGCGCGCCGCATGCCCGGCATGCGTAACCCGGGACGAGCGCCTGACCGGGCACCGCGAGGGCCCGGATGGAATGCTGGCGGACGGCCGCCAGGCACTGCGGCATGCCGACGGCGGCGAGCCCGCCGGGCGGCTGCCTTCGGATCTCGTCCACCACCGCCCGCTCGGTCCTGTCCACCCGGGTCCGGATCACGGGATCGGCGAGCGCGCGTATCTTCCCCGGCGTCATCGTGGCGGTGTCCACCGCGAAGCTGCCCGCGAAAAGCTTCCGCTCGTCATGGCCCAAGGCGGCGAGGAACCGCGGGATCGTCGCGACGTGGCCGCCCACCACGAACATCTCGCCGGGTGCGCGCCGGATAGCCCGGCCGAGCATTTCGGCCGTGTCCTCGAAGTGCTGGTGCGCGAGCCCGGCGATGCGCTCGTTGGTGCCGTAGGACTCCAGCCCGTACCAGCCCCCGTAACCCGCGCTCCGCAGCCCGGGGCCGGTCGGCTGGGCGACCAGCCCGATCTGGTCTCCTGACACCGAGAACAGCCAGGCGTGCCGGCGGTTGACCACGACGACCCAGTAAGCCGGATGGCGCTGCAGGGCAGCAAGCAGCGGCCGGACGTGGGGCCGGGTGGCGAGCACTGCCCGCTCACCCGTCCCTGCGGGCAGCTTGATGGCTTCCGCCAGGCCCTCCTGGCCGCAGACGAAGATGCCGGCACAGTGCCCGGCCCAGGTACGCGCGCGCGAGTCGAGGAAGTGGCGCACTTCGTGCCGCGCGTGCGCGAGCACCCGCTCGGCGTCCGGCCCCCGTGGAGCACCGGACGCGGCCGCGATCAGGTCGCTGGCCCGTGCCGGAAGCACTCGCAGCTCCTGCTGCTCCAGTGGAACCTCCAGGTACAGCGACAGCACCCGCGGCTCGTCGTGCTGACTGGCGAGCAGCTTCTCAACGTCCGCATAGCTGACCATCACGCACCTTCTCTCCCACCGGGCCCTCCCATGCTGACTCCGCCGTAACCTGCGGGAATAGGGCCGGAGGTCCGCAACCCGGGCCCCGCGGACCTGGGGCTGCGGATACGGGACCAAAGTCCCTTTGGCGCTGACTGCGCGGACGCTGGAATAGGAGTCCGTTGATAGTGAGGAGGCTGGTCATGATCGGGGCGGAAGAGTTGCGCGATCACCAGGCGCGCTGTATGCCGCACGTGGCGGTCCTGCACATGTTCGCGACCGGCACGGTCGGCACGCCGCTCCCGCCTGATGCCGCGGAGCAGGTCGCCCAGGCGACAAGCGGGATCCTCGCCGAAGCCAAGGCCGCCGGGCGCGCGGCGCTGGCCGCCGCGCACGACGACCGCCCCCGCTCGGCGAACCTGTCGCTGCTTGCCGCCAGGCAGGCCAGGCTCGAGCACGCCGCGGACGACGCCATCGCCTCGGCCCGCGAGGCGGCCCGCAGCGGAAACGCGGCCGCGCTGCGGCAGCGGCTGCACCGGTTCATGGTGCTGACGTCCGCGATGTGGACGGTTCAGCTGGCGGTGTGCGAGCAGGCCACGGCACCTGCGCAGGAATCGGACGCGCGGACGGCGGTCAGCTAGCGCGGCGGCAGTCAGCCGTCGACATTCCGCCTGAGCAGGGGCACGGCTACGCCTCGGTTGCCGAGCTGGCCGCGCTGCACCGGGGTTTGCGGCAGGGCCGGGAGCCAGGTCACGTTCCACGCTTGCGCGTCGAGCTTGGCCGCGCTCCAGACTTCGAACCCGATCCCGCCGAAGGCCCTGGAGACGCCAGAACCCAGGCCAGCCCCGCCGCAGCCGACGACAGCGGCGACGGTGACCAGGCTCGCCCACACCTGGGACGCTCCGCTGAGGTTCGAGATCACCAGGTAGAGCAACCCCGCGAGCGCGGCGGCGGTGACGGCCACGATCGGCCAGAACCGCCGCAGGATCGTGAGGGTCACCGTGCGCGTGGCCCGGGCGATCGCGGACGCGGCCTGCACCCACGCGCCCATCGCCGGATTGAGGCTGACGTCCGGGTCGGCGGTGAGGGCGGAGTGCCAGATCGTCCCCTGCACGCGCAGCGCGCTGACGACTGCGCCCGCCGAGGCTGTCCACGTGTTCGCGTTCTTGGCCCGCAGGTTCGGCGCGTTGACATTGACCCAGTCCGCCCACTTCGTCAGCGACTGGCCGACGATGGCCGCCGTCGTCGGCGGAATCGCGTTGCCCGCGCCGTTGAGCCACGTCTGCATGGCGGCAACCTGGTCGCGCTTGAATATCGAGATGAACGTCTCCGGGCCGCCGTCGGGCGTGACCAGCCAGCACATGTCGCTCAGCGCCAGGCCCAGCTGGTAGGCGTTGAGCTGCTGCAGGTCGTCGGCGAGCTGATCGAGGACGGCCAGGTGCAGGTCGCCCACCGCGCCGTCGAACTTGCCCACGTCAAACGGGTCCGCGCCGCCTGCCTCCTTGGCCGCCTCGGCCCGGATCTCGGCGTCCGGGAGGCCAGGGAACGGTGCGAGCAGGTCATGCAGATCGGCGACAAGGAAGTTCAGCAAGTCGTAGGGGTCGAGGTTGGCGACCAGGGGCAGCTGAACGGCCGGGTCGAACGGCGGCTGGCGATCGGCGACGCTCACGCGGCGGCGGCCATCGAACAGTTCCGCCATCAGCCAGCCGAGCGCGAAGACGGACCCCACGGCGGGCGGCACAGGGATTGCTACCTGCACGGACGGGACCTGACCGTTCTCCGAATTCGTCGACATGAATGCTTCTCCACGCTCGGCGGCCGCATATCGGGCGCTTGCTTCGTCATCACGACGCTATATAGACAATTACCGACAAATACCCCCCGGCGGATTGCCCCGATTTTGGCAGTCCCGTCGCCCGGTGTCAACGCGGCGGGAGGATGTCGGCTAGCGCCAGCCGAGGGCAGGGGCAACGTGGGTAAGAACCGACTCGATCACGTGGGCGTTGTATGCGACGCCTAGCTGGTTCGGGACCGTGAGCAGCAGGGTGTCGGCGGCGGCGATCGCCTCGTCCTCCTTGAGCTGTTCGATCAGCTTGTCCGGCTCGGCGGCGTAGGTGCGGCCGAAGATCGCCTGGTGCTCGTTGTCGATGAAGCCGACCTGATCCTCGTCCTGGTTGCGGTCGCCGAAGTACGTCCAGTCTTGCTTGTCCGTCAGCGCGAAGATCGAGCGGCTCACCGAGACACGGGGCTCGCGCGCGTGGCCCGCTTCCTGCCACGCGTCGCGGAAGACCTGGATCTGCCTGGCCTGCTGGACGTGGAACGGCTCGTCTGACTCGTGGTCCTTGAGCGTGGAGGACTGCAGGTTCATGCCGAGCCCGGCGGCCCACTG
>JASHPP010000506.1 GCA_030038035.1 Trebonia sp. | reverse complement strand
TTCGGCGCGTTCGGGGGTGCGGCCAGCTTCGACTACTACGCCGACCTGGCGGCGACCTTCCCGTGGGAGGAGCCGGCCAAGCCGGCGCGCGGCGGGTTCGGCCTCCTGGTCCGCGAGCCCGTCGGCGTCACGGGCGCGATCATCCCGTGGAACGCGCCGATGCCGCAGATCGGCATGAAGCTGGCGCCCGCGCTGATCGCCGGGTGCACGGTCATCCTGAAGACCTCGCCTGAAGCGCCCGGCGAGGGCTACCTGTTCGCCGAGGCCGCCGAGGCGGCCGGCCTGCCGGCCGGCGTGCTCAACGTGGTGACCGCCGACCGCGAGGTCTCCGAACTGCTGGTCCGCGACCCGCGCGTGGACAAGATCACCTTCACCGGGTCCACCGCCGCCGGCCGCAAGATCGCCTCGATCTGCGGCGAGCGGATCGCCCGCTGCACCCTGGAACTCGGCGGCAAGTCCGCCGCGGTGATCCTCGATGACGCGGACCTGGAGTCGGCGGCGACCGCGCTGGCCCAGGCCGAATGCATCCTGGCCGGCCAGGTCTGCGCCTCGCTCACCCGGATCGTGGTCACCCGGCAGCGGCACGACCAGATGGTGGACGCGCTGTCGTCGATCTTCTCCCAGGTGAAGGTCGGCAACCAGTTCGACCCGCAGTCCCAGATGGGCCCGCTGGCCGCCAGGCGCCAGCGCGACCGCGTCGAGGGCTACATCGCCAAGGGCATCGAGGGCGGCGCGCAGCTGGCCACGGGCGGCGGTCGCCCGAAGGACCTTGAGCGGGGGTGGTATGTCGAGCCAACGGTGTTCGGCAACGTCGACAACAACTCGGTGATCGCGCAGGAGGAGATCTTCGGCCCGGTCCTTTCGGTCATTCCCGCCGCGGACGAAGAAGACGCGGTACGGATCGCGAACGAGACCATCTACGGCCTGAACTCCGCCGTGTTCACCGCGGACGTGGATCGCGCCCGCGAGGTCGCCGGCCAGCTCCGCGCCGGGACCGTCGGGCACAACGGGTTCAAGTCGGATTCCGGCATCGGGTTCGGCGGGTTCAAGCAGTCCGGCATCGGGCGCGAGGGCGGGCGCGAGGGACTGCTGCCCTTCCTGGAGTCCAAGACCGTGCTGCTCGACGGCCCCACGACCAGGTACGCGGACACGCAGCTGTAACGGGAGGCGTTTCCCCGCGCCGATCTCGTCGAGTAGCTGGGGGATGACGGTGAACAGGTCGCCGGTGATGCCGAGGTCGGCGATCTCGAAGATGGGGGCGTCGGGGTCTTTGTTGATGGCGATGATGGTCTTGGAGGTTTGCATGCCGGCCCGGTGCTGGATGGCGCCGGAGATGCCGGCGGCCAGGTAGAGCTGGGGGGAGACGGTCTTGCCGGTCTGGCCGACCTGGAACTGGTGGGGGTACCAGCCGGCGTCGGTGACGGCGCGGGAGGCGCCGACGGCGGCGCCGAGGGCGTCGGCGAGGTCCTCGATGATCTTAAAGCCCGCGGCGGAGCCGGTGCCGCGGCCGCCGGAGACCACAATCTGCGCTTCGGTCAGGTCCGGCCGGGCGCCCTTGTCCGCGACCACGTGCTCGATGATCTTGGCGGTCTTGGCGGCGCCGCTGGCGGCGAACGCCAGCCGGACCATTTCGGCCGCGCCGGACGCGGGCTCGGCGCTGACCGCGTTCGGCCGGACCGCCAGGATCGGCGTGCCCTTGGTCACCGTGGCGTGCACGGTGATCGCGCCGCCGAAGTTCGCCTGGGTGGCCACCGGGGTCCCGTCCGGGCCGGCGGCCACGTCGACGGCGTCGGTGAGCACGCCGGAGCCGGTCTTGACCGCGAGCCGGCCCGCGATCTCCTTGCCTTCCGTGGTGCCCGCGACAAGCACCGCCGCCGGCGCCCTGTCCGCCACCAGCCGGGCGAGCAGCTCCGCCTTCGGGGCCACCGGGTACTCGCCGAACTCGGCGGAATCGGCCACGTACACCCGGGCGGCGCCGTACTCGGCCAGCCGCGCCCGGCCCCCCTCCGCGCCCGGGCCCGCCCAGACGACGGCGGGCTCGCCGAGCCGGGCGGCCGCGGTCAGCAGCTCGCAGGTGACCTTCCTGACCTCCCCGCCGGAATATTCTGCGAGAACCAGTACCTCAGCCATGTCCAGTGCTCCCTCAGATGAACTTCCGCCCGGCCAGGAACGCGGCTATCCTCGCGCCGCCGTCCCCCTCGTCCCTGACCACCACCCCGGCCGCCCGCGGCGGGCGGGCCGCGAAGCCCGCTACCGCGGTCGCCGAGCCGCCCAGCCCGGCCAGCGCCGGGTCGATGCCCGCCCCGGCCAGGGACAGGGCCTGCACCGGCTTCTTCTTGGCCGCCATGATCCCCTTGAACGAGGGGTAGCGCGGCTCGTTGATCTTCTCCACCACGCTGACCACCGCCGGCAGCTGCCCCGCCACCACGTCATACCCCTCGTCCGACACCCGGCGGATCGTCACCGCGGTCCCGTCGATCTCGACCTTCGACGCCAGCGTCAGCTGCGGCACCCCCAGCCGCTCGGCCAGCATCGCCGGCAGCACCCCGGTCCGCGCGTCGGTCGACTCCGACCCGCAGATCACCAGGTCGAACCCGATCACCGCCAGCACCCGCGCCATCGCATACGAGGTGGCCAGCGCGTCCGACCCCGCCAGCGCCTCATCGGACAGGTGCACCGCCCTGCCCGCCCCCATCGACAGCGCCTTGCGGACCGACTCCGCCGCCCTATCCGGGCCCATCGACAACACCGTCACCTCACCCCCGTGCG
>JASHPP010000505.1 GCA_030038035.1 Trebonia sp. | reverse complement strand
ACGACCCCTCTCGGGGCTTTTGTCCGTTCTAGGCTCGGCGTCGCCGTTGCGGGTCAGGAAGCATCGCGTCCTGGCCGCCTCGGTGTCGCCGTTGAACAGGTGGGCTATACCGGTTAAGTGTTAACCCAAAGCAGCATCGAAGTAAAGTGCCGTCTCCGTATCGCTCATGTCGCGATCAGATATCAGACCTGTTAACGGACTGCCAGTTTAGACCGTACGAGTGCCGCTTATCCCGTTTTCGCCTGAAATGTCCGTCGACATCCGGCTCAGCTCAGGCGGAAAGCTGCGAGCAGCGCGGCCGAGCGATCTGCGGGACGCCCGCCAGGCCGCAGCTGTCGCGAATCTCCAGGACGGGTGGCGTCTCCCGGAAGTTCGCCGGCTGGCCGCCGGCCGCCATCTCCTGCAGCATCCGGGCGGCCTGACCGCCGGCGGCCGCGATGTCCCGGCGCAGCGCGGTGAGCGCGGGGTGCATCAGCTCGCAGAGCGCGGAGTCATCCCAGGAGACGATCGACACGCCCGAGGGAACGCTGACCCCCATCCGCTGCGCCATGCCAAGCCCGGCGGCCGCCATCACGTCGTTGTCGTACAAGATCGCGGTGGGCGGCTCAGCCGACCCGAGCAGGCCGCGCGTCGCCTGCGCGCCGTGCTCGGCGGTGTAGTCCGCCTCCACCGACACGGCGTCAAGCCCGGCCTCGGCCGCGGCCTGCCCGAACGCCTCCGAGCGCAGCGTGGTGTGCCAGTAGCGCGGGAACCCGCCGATGCGGGCGATCCGGCGGTGGCCGAGATCGGACAGGTAGCGGACCACCGAATCGACGGCGGCCCGGTCGTCCTGCCAGACGGCGGGCAGCGAACCCGTCCCGCGCGGCGTGCCGAACACCACGGCCGGCATGTGCAATTCCTGCAGGACCGCGATCCTGCGATCGTTCACCTGCAGGTCAACCACGAACACGCCGTCCACCCGCCGCTGCGCCCACCACCGGCGGTACATTTCGATCTCGGCCTCCTGATCCTCGGCCATCGTGAACACCAAGGTCATCTGGTGGCTCGTCAGTTCGGCCTGGATACCGGAGATTAGCTGCATGAAGAACGGCTCGATGCCGAGCGTGCGTGCCGGGCGGTCGATGACAAGGCCGAACGCCTCGGCCTTGCCCGCCGTCAGGGCGCGGGCCGCGCTGTTGGGCTGGAACCCGATCTCATGGGCGATCGCCAGGATGCGCTCCCTGGTCGCCGCGGATACCCCTGGCTGGCCGTTCAGGGCGAACGAGACGGCCGCCTTGGTCACGCCTGCGCGCTGTGCGATGTCGGCGATGGTCGGGCGTCTCATCAAGGTCCCCTCTGCGCCATGCGGCTCCGGCTCAAGCATAACCGGCACGCGTCCGGGACGCGTCCCGGACGCGTCCCGGGAACGCGTCCGGGAACGCGTCCAACAATAGACCACACTAGGCTTAACCGGTATAGTTCTGCGATCGCGGCAGTCACGAAATGACTGACCGGCGGGAGGAAGGACGGGTTCTCGTGCACAGGAACACCGCGCGGATCGTCGTGGGCGGCGAGCCACTCCGCTGGCTCGGGGCGAACTTCTGGTCACGGGCCGACGGTCCGCTCATGTGGCGCACCTACGACCCGGCGGTCGTCAGGAAGGAGCTGGCCGTGCTGGCCAGGCACGGCCTGACCATGACCAGGTCGTTCTTCTACTGGCCCGACTTCATGCCCGGCCCTGAGGAGATCGACGAGACCATGACCGCGCGGTTTGCCGACTTCCTGGATCGGCACACCGAGCAGGGAATGACCACCGTTCCCACCTTCATCGTCGGCCACATGTCCGGCGGGAATTGGGATCCGTCCTGGCGCGCGGGACGCGACCTGTACGCCGACGTCTGGATGGTCGGCCGCCAGGCCTGGTTCGCCGCCGAGATGGTGCGCAGGTACGCCGCGCACCCGGCGGTGGCCGGCTGGCTGGTCTCCAACGAGATGCCGATCTACGGAGGCGCGACGACCTCGCACGAGATCGTCGCAAGCTGGGCGCAGCTGATCAGGGACGCGGTGCGCGCGGCAGGCGGCCACCAGCCGTTCTCGCTTGGCGACGGCGCCTGGGGCATCGAGGTGACGGGCACGGACAACGGGTTCCGGCTCGCCGAGATCTCGGAGCTGACCGACTTCCTCGGCCCGCACGTCTACCCCATCGGCGACGACCCGGTGCGGCAGCGCTACGCGGCGGCCGTGCAGTGCGAGCTTGCCGGGACGTTCGGCAAGCCGGTGATCATGGAGGAGTTCGGGGTCAGCTCGGACTTCGCCTCGGACGAGCACGCCGCCAGGTACTACCGGCACGTCCTGCACAACACCCTGCTCGCGGGCGCGACGGGGTGGATCGCGTGGAACAACACGGACTTTGACCTGCCCTGGCAGGAACCGTACCGGCACCACGCGTTCGAGCAGAACTTCGGGCTTACGGACTCGCGCGGCGCGCCCAAGGGGACGCTGCGGGAAATGCGGGCGTTCGCCGCGACGATCAAGGCTGTTGACGCCTTCAGGTGCGACCGTGCCGAGACCGGCACCGCGCTCATCGTGTCCAGCTACCTGGACACCCAGTACCCGTTCACCTCGCCGGACTCCGCTGCCGTCGCGGTGAAGGCGCTGCACCAAAGCTACGTCTCGGCCCGGCTCGCCGACCTTCCGCCGAAGCTGACCAGGGAGACCGCTGGGATCGAGGGCGGCGCGAAACTCTACCTCGCACCATCGGTCCAGCAGCTCCTCGCGACCACGGCGGGCACCCTCGAGCAGCTCGCCGAGGCGGGCGCGTGCGTGTACGTCTCGTATTGCGCCGGCGACGTCGCCTGGCATCGCGGCCCCTCCTACGGGCGGATGAACGAGCTGTTCGGCGTGCGGCACTGCCTCGACGTGGGGCTGGCCGACACGATCACCGACGACGTCATCGAGCTCACGCTCACCCGCGACTTCGGGGGCCTGGCCAGGGGAACCACGCTCGCCTTCCGCGCCGCGGGCAGCCAGCACAGCCGGGCGTACCTCCCGGTCGCGGCGACCACCGCCGAGGTCATCGCCACCGACGGCCACGGCAGGCCCGCCCTGCTGCGCCGCCAGGCAGGCCTCGGCTCGCTGATCCTGTGCACCTATCCGCTCGAGTACATGGCGGCGATCACCCCGCGGGTCAACCCCGATGCGACAGTCACGCTATACAACGCGCTCGCCACCCACGCCGGTGTCGGCCGCCCGGTCTCGGTTGACGACCCGCGGGTCGCCTGCGACACGCTGGTGCGCGACGACGGCGCCCGGTTCGCGGTCCTCGTCAGCCACGCGGACGAGCAGCTGACGATCAAGCCGGTGCTCGCCGGGGGCGGCGCGCTGGCCACGCTCGACACGAGCGAGGCGGCGGACACAGTCGCCATGGGACCGTTCGGGATAACTGTCCTTTCGATCACCGGCGGCGCGGTCACCGCCTTAGTCGCGGATGACCACCTTGTTGGTCAGCGTGCCGATGGATTCGATCGTCACCGACACCTCGTCACCGTCGGTGAGCGGGCCGACTCCTTCGGGAGTCCCGGTGAGCAGCACGTCGCCGGGCAGCAGCGTCATCACCGCGCTGACGTACTCGATCAGCGACGGCACGTCCCACAGCAGCTCAGAGGTCCGGGCGTGCTGCCGCACGTCCCCGTTGACGGTCGTGGTGAGGCCCAGGTCGGACGGGTCCGTCCCGGTCTCCATCCACGGGCCGAGCGGGCAGAACGTGTCGAATCCCTTCGCGCGGGTCCACTGGCCGTCCTGCAGCTGAAGGTCGCGCGCGGTGACGTCGTTGGCGCAGGTGTAGCCGAAGATGACGTCTTCGGCGCGCTCCTTCGGCACGTCGCGGCAGAGGCGGCCGATGATCACGGCCAGCTCCCCCTCGTAGTCCACGCGGTCGGTGAGCTTGACAGGGTAGGCGATCCTGTCGCCATGCCCGGTCACCGAGGTAGACGGCTTGAGGAACAGCACCGGCTCGGCGGGCGGCTCGCCGCCCATTTCGCGCACGTGCTCGGCGTAGTTCCTGCCGACGGCCACCACCTTGCTCGGCAGCACCGGCGCGAGCAGCCGGACCTCCGCCAGGGGGTAGCGCTGCCCGGTGAACCGCACGCCCGACGGGTCAATGCCGAACGGGTGGCCGTACAGCTCCGCGATCGTCTCGGCCTGTGACTGGCCGCCCGCACCCTCAACGACGCCGTAGGCGACTCCGTCGCCCTTGGCGAACCTCGCGATACGCACGACTCTCCCTCGCTACTTGTCCGCAGCCGAGCCTAGTCCCGCCGGGCCGCCGCCTTGAGCGCCGGCCGTGGCCGCGGATGCCCTGCAGTCGCTGCCGCTACTGCTGGTAGCCTTCCACTTCCGCCGACGGGCGCGCGGCCGCTCCGTTCGGGTCCACGCCGAACTCGCGCCGCGCCCGTCGCTGGCGCAGCAGGTCCCAGCATTGGTCCAGCGCTTCTTCTGCGGAACGAAGACGGTCGCGCTCCTGTTCCGAGCTGAGCTCACCGGCAGCGAGCTGGCTGCGCAACTCATGCTCGGTCTGGATCAGCCCGCTGATCCGGTCGAGGATCTCCTTGTCGTCCATGGACATACCGTAAGCCGTCGCGGCGCCGCCGCCCAGCACCGGGGCGGCGGGCGCCATCCGCTGCCGTGCCCCCG
>JASHPP010000064.1 GCA_030038035.1 Trebonia sp. | reverse complement strand
GGCGGCAGTGACCGCACCGGTGGTGTCATCGTCCCCGGCGGCGGAACGTACTGGAAGGACAGGTACCTGCGCAGCGCGTCAGGGTCGATCACCGAGACCTCTCCCGGGCCTGCCAGGGCCTTGCGCTCGGAGGCGAACCTGAGCTGCCTGCCGCCTTCGGCCAGCGTGTAGTACAGCGGCTTCATGCCGAACGGGTCCCGGGCGCAGAACAGCTCCCCGTTCCGCGTGTCCCAGATGGCGAAGGCGTACATGCCGCGCAGCCGCCGCAGCGCGTCCCTGCCATCGGCGGCATAAGTCTCAAGCAGGACCTCGGAGTCCGATCCGCCGCGCAGCTGCACGCCACGCGCCCGCAGCTGCTCTGCCAGCTCGGCCTGGTTGTAGATCTCGCCGTTGTAGACCATCCAGAAGCGGCCGTCGGCGGACCGCATGGGCTGGTGCCCGCCCGCGGAGGGGTCCATGACCGCCAGGCGCCTGGCAGCCAGCGCGATGCGGCCGTCGGAGAACACGCCCTCGTCGTCCGGCCCTCTGTGCGCCACACGGCGCGCCGCGCGGACGGCCCAGTCCGCGTCCGGCCTGGTCTCCTCCGCGAGCGCTAGGCAGCCAGCGATCCCCGACATGCGACCCTACGGCCGGAAGCGTCACTTGGGCTGGAACCGGATGCCGCCGTCGAGGCGGACGACCTCCGCGTTCACGTAGTCGTTCTCGATGAGCGCGCAAACGAGGCGCCCGAACTCCCCCGGCCGTCCCAGCCGCTTCGGGAAGACCACGGGAGCAGCCAGCCTGGCGAGGAACTCCTCGGCATCACGGCCGGTGCCTGCGATGCTCTTGTAGATCGGCGTGTGGATAACGCCCGGGCAGATCGTGTTCACCCGCACCCCGACAACCGACATGTCGCGCGCCGCGGGCACCGTCATCCCGATGATCCCGCCCTTGGACGCCGAATAGGCGAGCTGACCGGTCTGGCCTTCGATGCCGGCCACCGACGATGTGTTGATGATCACACCACGCTGCCCGTCGGCATCGGCGGGTTCGGTTTGGGCCATCGCCGCCGCAGCCAGCCGGATCAGGTTGAAGGTACCGGTCAGGTTGACCGCGATGACCTTCTGGAAACTGGCCAGGGCATGCGGCGCGCCCGCCCTGTTGACCGTGCGCTCGGCCCAGCCGATGCCAGCGCAGCTCACCGCCACCCGCAGCGGCCGGCCAGCCGTAGCCGCGGCGGTCACCGCCTCGCGGACCGACTCCTCGTCTGTCACGTCCGTCCTGGCGAAGTGCCCGCCGATGTCCGCGGCGACCTCCTTGCCCCGGTCCTCATTGACGTCAGCGACGAGGACCTGCGCCCCGGCGCGCGCCAGCGCTCTCGCGGTGGCCTCCCCGAGACCGCTCGCCGCACCGGTGACGATCGCGGCTGTTCCGTTCAGTTCCATGGCCGGAGCATACTTCGCCCCGCCGCCCGCCGGGCAGCCCTGGCGGGGTCAGCAGGCGGGCTCGACAAGCTCGTCCGGCCAGGTGCCCGGCAGCCCGCCCGCGCCGGACCCGAACTCCTCGTCCTCGAAGGGGAACCTGTCAGCGAACGCAGGCTCCAGGTCGGTGAGCCAGGTAGCCAGCGGGTCGAACATGGCAAAGAACGGCCTGCCGACCAGCGAGGGGTCTCGCGCCTGCAGCATCCGCAGCACGAACACGCGCGCGCCGGCCACCTCGGCGATCCCGTCCACGCACACCTTGCCAGGGGTGGCCGACATGGACGGTCCCCTGACCGAGCGGCACAGGCCGGAGACGCCTGCGTACGCGTCGCGGAACACCTGATGCGCACGAGCCAAGGGCACCGCGAAGTAGTCCCGCGGGCCCGTGTCGCGTTCCACGAACATGTAGTAGGGGACCATTCCCGCGCGCACCTGGCTCCGCCACATGGACGCCCAGGTGTCGGCCGTGTCGTTGACGGAGCGGATCAGCGGGGCCTGCGTGCGGATCACCGCCCCGGTGTCACGGACCCGGCGGACCGCCTCGGCGGCGACCTGAGGTTCGAACTCACGCGGGTGCGAGTAGTGCGCCATCAGCGCCAGGGTCCTGCCGGTCCCGACCACATCGGCGAAGAGCCTGAGCGTGGCGTCCGCGTCCGCGTCGGTGACGTAGCGGTGCGGCCAGTAGCCCAGCGACTTGGTCCCGATCCTGATCGACTCGATGTGGTCCAGGGACGGGTCGAGCAGCGGCTGGACGTAGCGCCGCAGCACGGCGGCGCTCATGATCATCGGATCCCCGCCCGTGATGAGGACGCTGGTCACCTCGCGGTGCTTGCGCAGGTACGCCACGAGCGTGTCGACCTGGTCCGTTGCCATCTTCAGCTCTGGCTCATCGACGAACTGCGCCCAGCGGAAGCAGTACGTGCAGTACGCATGGCACGTCTGGCCCTGCTTCGGGAAGAAGAGCACCGTCTCCGGGTATTTGTGCTGCAGCCCGGGCAACGGCCTGCCGTCCAGGCTCGGGGCGTTGAGGACCAGTTGCCCCGCCGGGTGCGGGTTGAGCCGCATCCGGATCTCATGCGCGGCCGCGTGCACCAGCCGTTCCGGCGCGCCCTCGCGCAACAGGCTCGCCATCCGGTCAACGTCGTCGCGCGGCAGCATGTCGGGCTGCGGGAACACCAGGCGGTACATCGGATCGGCTGGGGCCGCGTCCCAGTCGACGAGCTCATCGACGACATAGGAGTTGGTGCGGAACGGGAGCACCGTGGCCACCGCCCGGACCGCGAGCCGGTCGGCCTCACCGAGCCCGGCCCGGCGCGCGAGCATGTCCAGGTGCCGGGCGCCATAGGCCCGGTACCTGCCCGTGGCCGCTAGCGGCGCCGGCACCACCTGCTGGATGTCAGTCAACCGTCCTCTCCTTCCATCCGGCCGGCCGGCTGCCCCGCCATGCGGAAACGGTCCGCGCACCCGTTTCCCACTGCCCAAGATCCGCCTGTTGTCACACGCCGGGCCGTCGAAGTTACACGTGATTAAACTCTTGTTACTTTTACGTCTCGGGATTCGATCGAGTTCCCGTTATATCCTTCCAGTAACAAGATCAATACCTAAAGTGACGCCCTGGCCGGCCGCCGGGACGGCGGGGCACGGAGAAGACGCCGAGCAGGCAGCGAGAAGGCGCCGAGAATGGGCGCGTGACGGGCCGCGCGGAGCTGGCCTGCGCAACTGGCCCGGGCAATGGGCGGATAGCCTGGTCGCAACTTGGGATAATGACACGGCAAGCCGTTCATGCGTGGCCGCAGTTGGGGCCCACGGAACAGGGAAGGGCCCCGGGGAAAACGTGAGCCATGTGCCGCCGGGCCCCGCCGACGCCCCGAACTCGGCGACAGGGACCGCAGCGAGCGACCAGCCCGCGCCGGCCGGCGGGCTGCTGGCGGTCGGCCCCGCCGCCGAGCCGGTGATAGCGGTGGATGCGATGGGCGGGGACTACGCGCCAGAGGAGATCGTCGCCGGGGCGCTGGCGGCGCAGCGCGAGCACGGCGTGACCACCCTGCTGACCGGGCCGCCCGCGCGGCTGCGCCCGGTGATCGCCAAGCTCGGCGCCGGCTCGGAACTTCGGGTGGTGCCCGCCGAGGACATCGTGGGCATGGACGAGGGCGCGCTGGCCGGCTTCCGGCGGCCCCGGTCCAGCATCGCCGTCGCCTGCCAGCTCGTCAGGCGCGGCCAGGCAACCGCGGTCGTGTCGGCCGGGTCGACCGGCGCGATCGTGGCGAGCGCACGGCAGCGCCTGCTGCCGCTGCCCGGGGTGCCCCGCCCGGGGCTCGCCGTCGTGCTGCCCACGCACCCGAAGCCGACGGTGCTCATCGACGCCGGCGCCACCGCCGACCCCAAGCCGGAGATGCTCGTGCAGTTCGGGCAGCTCGGCGCGGCGTACGCGCAGATCGCCCTGGGCACCGCGGCGCCGAGGGTCGGCCTGCTGACGATCGGCGCGGAGCCGGGCAAAGGCAACATGCTGACCAGGCGGGCGCACGAGCTGCTGGCCGCCGAGCCGCAGCACGGCGCGCTGCCGCTCGGCTTCGCCGGCAACGTTGAAGGCGGCGACCTGATGGCAGGCGCGGTCGACGTGATCGTCACCGACGGCTTCACAGGCAACGTGGCGCTGAAAACCCTCGAGGGATCGATGCGGTTCGCGGCGGCCGAACTCCGCTCCGCGCTGACCGCCACCCGCGCCGCGCGGGTCGGCGCGCTGCTGCAGCGGCGCGGGCTGCGCGAGCTGACCAGCAGGCTGGACTCAGAGACCTACGGCGGCGCGGCGCTGCTCGGGCTCGGCGGCACCGTGGTGATCGCGCACGGCGCGTCCACTGCCCGCGCCGTCAGCGCGGCCTGCGCGCTCGCCGCGAACCTGGCCCGCGGCGACATCACCGAGAAGATACGGGAGCGGATCGGCGTGACCGGAGAACGGCGCGGCACCCACTTCCTGCGCCGGGACCGCGAGCGGTAGGCGGCCCGCCGCCGCGCGGTGTCCGGATAGGCTATGGCCATGCCAGATCCCCAGCAGGTCCTCGCCGCCCGGGTACGCGACGCGCTCGGCACGGCGTTCGGCGCGGACTACGCCAGCGCGGACCCGCTGATCCGGCCGTCGGCGTTCGCGGACTTCCAGTCCAACGCGGCGCTGCCGCTCGCCAGGAAGCTGGGCAGGCCGCCGCACGACGTCGCCAGCGAGATCGTCGGCCACCTGGATGCCGGCGACATCTGCGCCCCGCCCACCGTCAGCGGGCCCGGCTTCATCAACTTCACGCTGCGCGAGGAGTGGATCGGCAGTTCCATCACCGGCCTGCTCGGCGACCCGAGGCTGGGGACACCGCTAGCCGGCACGCCGCGGACCGTCATCGTCGAGTACTCCTCGCCGAACATCGCCAAGGAAATGCACGTCGGGCACCTGCGCACCACGATCGTGGGAGACGCGATCGCCCGCGTGATCGAGTTCGCCGGCCACCACGTCATCAGGGACAACCACGTGGGGGACTGGGGAACGCAATTCGGGATGCTCATCGAGTACCTGTTCGAGATAGGCGAGGAGGCTCCCGAGGCACAGCTGCTGCGCACGGACCCGAACACCTTCTACCAGTCGGCACGCACCAGGTTCGACTCCGACCCGGACTTCGCGGACCGGTGCAGGGACCGCGTGGTCAAGCTCCAGTCCGGGGGCGACCCCGCGACGCAGCGGCTGTGGGACGAGTACATGGAGCTGTCCAGGCAGTACCTGCGTGACATCTACGCGCTGCTGCGGGTCACGCTGACCGACGACGACATCCGCGGCGAGTCGTTCTACAACGACATGCTCGGCGACGTCGCCGCCGACCTGACCGCCAAGGGCCTGGCGGTGCTGAGCGAGGGCGCGCTGTGCGTGTTCCCGCCGGGCTTCACCGGGCGTGACGGCGGCCCGCTGCCGGTCATCATCCGCAAGCGCGACGGCGGCTACAACTACTCGACAACCGACCTGGCGACCGTGCGGTACCGGGTGGACAAGCTCCACTGCGACCGCGCGATCTACGTGGTCGGATCGGACCAGGCGCTGCACTTCCGGATGGTCTTCGCGGTCGCCAGGGAGGCGGGCTGGCTGGCCGCGGACGCCGACTTCGAGCACGCGCAGATCGGGATGGTGCAGGGCACCGACGGGAACCGGCTGCGCACCAGGGAAGGCGACACGGTGAAGCTGAGCGCGCTGCTCGCCGAGGGGATCGACCGGGCCCGGGCCATTCTCAGCGAGATCGACGGGCTGGACGCCGCGGCGAAGGACGAGATCGCCGAGGACGTCGGCATCGGCGCGATCAAGTACGCGGACCTGTCGACCGCGCTGGACAGCGCGTACATCTTCGACTGGGACCGGATGATCTCGTTCCGCGGCAACACCGGGCCGTACCTGCAGTACGCGACGACCAGGATCCGGTCCATCTTCCGCAAGGCCGGAATCGACGAGGCCGACCTGCGCGGCCCCGTCGTGGTGACCGCGCCCGCCGAGCGTGAACTGGCGCTGAAGCTGCTCGGCTTCGGGGCGGCCGTCACGGGCGTCGCCGAGACCGCCGAGCCGCACCGGCTGTGCGCGTACGTTTTCGAGGTGGCCAGCCTGTTCACCGCTTTCTACGAGCAGTGCCCGGTCCTGAAGGCCGACGACGAACAGACGCGGCAAGCCCGGCTCGCCCTGTGCGCCGCCACGCTGCGGGTGCTGACCGCGGGGCTCGGCCTGCTCGGCGTGCCCATCCCCGAGCGGATGTAGCCGGCTCGTCCGTGTCGGCGCGCGACGAATCGCCCTGGTTGCCGTAGTCTCAGTTGCAGACGGATCGCGCACCGGCGGCGCCCGGGCGGGCGCAGGAGGCGGACATGTACAGCGGACTCATCCTGCTGGTGCTCATCGGCATCGGGGTGGCGTGGCTGTGGACGCGCGGCCGCCGCCGCCTTGGCCTGCCGGTAACGGGCAAGCACTGGGGCGCGGTCATCATCATCTTCGTCGTGATCATGGTCCTGGCCTACGGGGCGAGTCACACGGCGCACTGAGGACGGTCAGCCGTCCTTCCCGTCCAGCGGGATCTCGAACCAGACCGCCTTGCCCTCCGGCGTGGGCCGTGACCCCCAGCGGGTAGCGAGCTGCTCGACCAGGTACAGGCCGCGGCCGCCCTCGTCGGTCGCCCGCGCGGTGCGCAGCCTGGGCAGCCGCAGGTCCGGGTCGAACACCTCCGCCCACACGACCTCCGCGCCGCGGCGCAGGCGGAGCGCGAACTCGCGGGGGCGGTGCGGGGCCGCCTGGTGCCCGGCCGGGTTCTCCCACGCCTGGGCGGCGACGGCCGACACGGCCGCCGGCCACGCGCTGGACAGCGCGGCGGGCACCTGGGCGGCGACGGGCACCAGCGGGTCGATCTCTACCTCGAGCCTGCGGCCCGCCGGGCTCGGCGTCCCCGCCGCGTGCAGCACCGCGTTCGTCACCACCTCGGACACAAGCAGGCAGGCGAGGTCGGCCTGCTCAGGATCCATGTGCCACGAGGCGAACGTCGCGGCGGCGAGGCGGCGCGCCTCCGAGACCATGATCGGCTCGGCGGGGAAGGTACGCGCGACCGAGGCGAGGTCCGCCGGCGAGGAGCGGAGCACGAGGATCGCCATGTCGTCGTCGATGTCCCCCGGAACGGCGTTCTCGGCGGCGAGGGCGAGCGCGCTCGCGACCCCCGTCCCCGTGGCACGGCCGCCGGTGTCGGCGGCGCCGCTGCCCGCCGCGGCCAGGATGGCGTCCCGCAGCATGGCGACCGCCTCGGCCTCCGTGTAGTGACCGGAGCCGTCCGCCCTGGTCCGCCGGTCGGTCAGCCCGTCGGTGTACAGCACGAGGGCGGCGCCGGGGGGAAGCTTGACCGTCTGTTCCTTGTAGGTGGGCAGGCCGCGGATGCCCCGGCCGCGCACGCCGAGCAGCACGCCCTTGTGCCGGACCTCCAGCGGCCTGACCAATCCGCCCGCGGCCAGCAGCGGTGCGGCGTGACCCGCGTTCGCGAAGGTCAGCTCGCGGGACCAGGCGTCGTAGATCAGGTAGATGCAGCTGACCGTGGGCGGGTCGCCGCCCGCCCCGACCGGGGCGGTGGACCTGACCCACTCGTCGAGCTTGCGCATGATGTCGGCCGGCGCCTTCTCGTCCTGGGCGTAGGCGCGCAGCGCGGCACGCAGCTGTCCCATGGTGGCCGCCGCCCGGGGGCCGCGACCCTCCACGTCCCCGATCACCATCCCGACCCGGCCGGCCGCCAGCGGGATGATGTCGTACCAGTCGCCGCCCACCTGCGTCTGGATCCCCTGCCCTTGCGTTTCCAGCGGCTTGGCCGGCACGTAGCGGAACGCCACCTCGAGGCCGTCGAGCTCGGGAACCTCCTGCGGCAGCAGGCTCTGCTGGAAGGCGAGCGCGGTCTGCCGCTCGGCCTCGAACAGCATGGCGTTGTCGATGGCGACGGCCACCCGGCTGGCGATGGCGCCGATCAGGTCCCCGTCGGACAGGTCGTAATGCGGGTCAGGGCGGTCCGTGAGCCTGGACAGGGCCAGCGACATCACGCCGAGCAGCTCGCCGCGCGCGTAGAGCGGGGACGCCAGAACCGAGGTAAGCCCGGCCTGGTCGGCCGCGGACATGGACTCCTCGCTCGGCGCCGGGTAGTACTCGGCGTGCAGGTCGGGAACGACGATGGTCTCAAGCCGCGCCATCGCCTGCTGCATGAAGTGACCCGGCGGGTAATGGATGGGCTCGCCGACGCAGGCCCAGGTTCCCGGCGGCGGCTCCCACCCGCCGGCATGCGTCTGCGCCCGCCTGATGAGCTTGTCGCCGCTGAACAGGTCGATGAAACAGTGGTCGGCGAACTGGGGCACGAGGATCTGCGCGACCTGCCGCAGTGTCGCGTCGAGTTCAAGCGACCCCGCCAGCCGCTCGCCGACGCGCTCGAGCAGCCGTAGCCTGTCCTGCTCGCGCTGGGCATCCCGGCGGCCCGCCGTGGTGAGCATGACCACCATGCCGTCGATGTCGCCGGACGGGCGCCGCCACGGCACCGCGAGCACGCGGACGAAGACCAGGCTGCCGTCCCCGCGGGTGCCCGTGAACGTGCCTTCCCAGGACATTCCGCCCAGCACCTGGCGGGACAGGTCCTCCGCCTTCGCCAGGTCCCCGTCGGGCATGAACCCGAGCGCGTGGATCGGCTTCCCTGCCAGGTCGCAATCCGGACCGCGGAGCCGGAGCAGCTTCGGCACGTACTCGTTGGCGAACCGCACGTTGCCCTGCCGGTCAGCGAGAATGACCCCGATCTCCGCCTGGCGCAGGACAAGCTCGGCCGGCACGTACGAGCCGAAGGCGCCCTCGTTCCAGCGCGTCATTCTCACGCTCCGGTCACTGAACGGATCCCTGGTCACTCCCTGGACACGAACACATGAGAGGCAACCTCGTCAGGGAGATCGGCTGGCGCCACGTCATCCGCGCCCTCCTCGCCGCACACCCGGACACCACCTTCGACCGCCCCGAGCAACACCTCGCGTCCGGGTTGTATCCCGGCCTGCTTCAGTTTAAGCATCAGGACAAGGTCACTTTGTACGTGTTCCGTAATCCGCGTGACAGTAGCCCGCACCGCCCCAGGGGCCTCCCTGACTGCGTCGGTCATTGCCTCGTCCGGCCCGGCCTGGCCGGCGGCCGGCGCGTCGGGCTGCCCGGCGGCTAGCTCCGCAAGCCCCGGAATGAGGTTGCCGTGCGGGCAGCGATCGGGGTGGCCGAGCAGTTCGTAAAGCCGTCGCTCGACGCTCTCGGAAATCACGTGCTCCCACCGGCACGCCTCGATGTGCACCTCCTCCCAGGGCAGCTTGATGACGCTGACGAGCAGGCACTCGGCCAGCCTGTGCTTGCGCATGACCCGCACCGCCAGCGCCCGCCCGGTCTCGCTCAGCGCAAGCTGGCGGTCACCGGCCACGTGCAGCAGCCCGTCCCGCTCCATCCGGGCCACCGTCTGGCTGACCGTCGGGCCGGACTGGGAGAGCCGCTCCGCGATCCGGGCTCGCAGCGGGACGATGCCTTCCTCTTCCAGTTCGAAAACCGTGCGGAGATACATCTCCGTCGTGTCGATAAGGCCATGGGCAGTCACTGAACTTCCTCCTGACTGCGATGCTACGTGCTCGCGCCACCATCGCCTGGCGGCTACGGCGACAGCCGCTCGACCACCCAGCCGTCCGGCGAACCGGAACGCCGGTACCGCAGCCGGTCATGCAGCCGGCTTGGCCGTGACTGCCAGAACTCAACGCTCTCGGGAACGATCAGGAACCCGCCCCAGAAGTCGGGCATCGGCACCTGCGTCCCCTCGGGCCACCGCGCGGACAGCGCGGCCACCCGGTCGTCAAGCTCCGCGCGCGATGCCAGCACCCGGGACTGGCGGCTGGCCCACGCGCCGACCTGCGACCCGTGCGGCCGCGAGTGGAAATACGGCTCGCTGTCCGCCGTGGACAGCGGCCGCACGCTGCCCTCCACGGTCACCTGGCGGCCAAGGCCGTACCAGGGAAAGACGGCGCAACACCGCGGATCCGACGCTAGGTCCGCGCCCTTGCGCGAGGTACGGTTGCTGTAGAAGGTGAAACCGCTGACATCATGGGCCTTGAGCAGCACAGTCCGCGCGTGGGGCCGCTCTCCCATAGTGGCCAGCACCATCGCGGTCGGCTCAGGCAACCCAGCCGACACTGCCTCGCCGAGCCAGTAGGCGAACTGCTTCATCGGGCAGGCGTCGAGCATCTCCGGCGTTAGCTGCCGCGTCGTGTCCATGGGTAATCATCCTCACAAGCCGTGGGGCTGTCGCAACCCGGGCCAAGAACGTTCGGTGAACCGGCGGCCCGGGCGCACATGCCGGCTGGCCTGCCAGCAGGAAAGAAATGCGCCGCTTGCCCTACCGCGCCCCCTACCGGGAGGAGAGGTACGACAGATGTCCGACTTCAAGCCTGGTCTCGAAGGCGTTGTGGCCTTCGAGACCGAAATCGCCGAACCCGACAAAGAAGGCGGCTCGCTCCGGTACCGCGGCGTGGACATCGAAGAGCTCGCCGGGCACGTGTCGTACGGCCACGTGTGGGGGCTGCTCGTCGACGGCGCGTTCAACCCGGGCCTGCCGACCGCGGGGCCGTACGAGCTTCCCGCCCACTCAGGCGACGTCCGCGTGGACGTGCAGAGCGCGGTCGCGACGCTCGCCCCCGCCTGGGGACTGCGCCCGCTGTTCGACATCGGCCCGGGGCAGGCGCGCGACGACCTCGCCCGGGTCGCGGTGCAGATGCTGTCGTTCGTCGCCCAGTCCGCCCGTGGCACGGGCCTGCCGCCGGTTCCGCAGCACCGCGTGGACGAGGCCAGGACGGCGACCGAGGCCTTCCTGATCCGCTGGCGCGGCGAACCCGACCCGCGGCACGTCAAGGCCCTCGACGCGTACTGGGTGAGCGCAGCAGAACACGGGATGAACGCGTCCACCTTCACCGCCCGCGTGATCGCCTCTACCGGCGCCGACGTCGCGGCGGCCATGTCCGGCGCGGTCGGCGCGCTGTCTGGCCCGCTGCACGGCGGCGCGCCTGCCCGGGTGCTGCACATGATCGAAGAGGTGGAGCGCACCGGCGACGCGGCAGGCTACGTGCGGTCGGTGCTCGACCGCGGGAACCGGCTGATGGGCTTCGGGCACCGGGTGTACCGGGCCGAGGATCCGCGCGCCCGGGTGCTGCGGCGCACCGCCAAGGAACTGGGCGCGCCGCGCTACGAGGTCGCGATCGCGCTGGAGAACGCCGCGCTCGCCGAGCTTCGCGCCCGCAGGCCGGACCGGGTGCTCGAGACCAACGTCGAGTTCTGGGCCGCGATCGTGCTCGACTTCGCCGAGATCCCCGCGGACATCACGCCCTCGATGTTCACCTGCGCGCGGACCGCCGGATGGTCGGCGCACATCCTGGAGCAGAAGCTGACCGGCCGGCTCGTCCGCCCGTCCGCCCGCTACATCGGCCCGTCCGCGCGCCCGGTCAGGGAGATCCCGGGCGCCGCTGACGTCGTTGACCGCGACGTGTAGGCTCCCGGGGCTAGCATGAGCGGGTGACCCGGATAGTCATTCCTGACCACCTCAAGCCGGCGGACGGCCGGTTCGGCAGCGGCCCCGCCAAGGTTCGCCCCGAGCAGGCCGCCGCGCTCGCGACCGCGCCAGAGCTCGGCACCTCGCACAGGCAGGCGCCGGTGCGGGCCGTAGTCAAACGGGTCCGCAGCGGCCTGGCTGATCTTTTCGCTCTTCCGAACGGGCACATGGTGGCTCTCGGCAACGGCGGTACTACCGCGTTCTGGGACGCCGCCGCGTTCGGTCTGGTGCGGGACAAGTCGCAACACCTTGCGTTCGGCGAGTTCTCGGCGAAGTTCGCCACGGTCACCACGCGCGCACCGTGGCTGGCGGCGCCGACGGTCATCTCGTCCGAGCCCGGCACCCACCCGCTGCCGCGCGGCGAGGCCGGGGCCGACGCCTACGCGCTCACCCACAACGAGACCTCGACAGGAGTCTGGATGCCGGTCCGCCGCCCGGCGGGCGCCGACGACGGGTCGCTCGTGCTCGTGGACGCGACAAGCGGGGCGGGCGCGCTGCCCGTGGACCCCGCGGAGTTCGACGCGTACTACTTCGCCCCGCAGAAGGTGTTCGGGGCCGACGGCGGGCTGTGGATCGCGCTGCTGTCCCCCGCCGCGCAGGCGCGGATCGACGAGATCGCGGCAACCGGGCGGTACATCCCCGAGTTCCTCTCGCTGCGGATCGCGGTAGAGAACTCGGCCAGGGACCAGACCTACAACACGCCAGCGATATCGACCCTGCTGCTGCTCGCCGCGCAGCTCGACTGGCTGCTGGAAGCAGGCGGCCTGGCGTGGTCACAGTCGCGCACCGCTCGTTCGGCGAAAATTCTCTACGACTGGGCGGAACGGTCGGCCTACGCGGCACCGTTCGTGACCGACCCCGCCATGCGCTCACCGGTGGTGGGCACGATCGACTTCAGCGACGAGGTGAGCGCCGACGCGGTGGCCGGGGTGCTGCGGGACAACGGGATCGTGGACACCGAGTCCTACCGCAAGCTCGGCCGCAACCAGCTGCGGGTCGGCATGTTCCCTGCGGTCGACCCCGCCGACGTCGCCGCGCTGACCGGGTGCATCGACTACGTGGCCGAGCGGCTTGCCTTAGTGCGCGAGAGCGCCGGCTACCACCACGAGCACGAGCAGCCCGAGGACGGTGGGCAGCAGCCAGCGCGGGACTCGACTCACGGAGCAATGCTAGTCCGGGGGGACGACCCCGCTGCGCCCCCCGCATCGGGGGCTCCCGCCCCCCACACCCCCAGGGGGAGGGACCGGTGAGACTCTTCGTCGGGCTTGCCCCGCCGCCGGCGGTCCTCGACGACCTGGACGGGGCGTGCGCGCCGTTCCGCCCGCTCCGTGACGACCTGCGGTGGACCAGCCGGGACGCGTGGCACATCACGCTCGCATTCCTCGGCGAGGTCACGGACCTGAGCCTCACCCGGCTGCTGCCGCGGCTTGAGCGCGCCGCCCGGCGGCACCAGCCGTTCAGCCTGAACCTGGCCGGCGCCGGCGCGTTCCCGGGCGCCGCCAGGGCCAACGTGCTGTGGAGCGGGCTCAAGGGAGACCGCCGCGCGCTCGGCGAGCTGGCGGCCTCGGTCACCGCGGCCGCACGGCGGGCGGGCGCCGCCCCGCCAGATTCCGGGCGCCGCTACCAGCCGCACCTGACGCTGGCCAGGTGCCGCGCGCCGGCCGATGTGCGGACGATCGTGGACGGCCTCGAGGGGTACGCCGGGCCGCAGTGGCCGGCCGAAGAGATCTACCTCATCCGCAGCCTGCCCGGCGGCCAGCCGAGGTACGAGACGCTCGGGACATGGAAGTTGCGCTGTTAGCCCGGGGGGACGACCCCCCGGACCCCCCGGCTGCGGCTTAACGCCGCACCTGCTCCGGGGTGCATGCGGTTTGTTGCTGGCCCGCCCTCTGGCGGTCAGGACTGGCTGAGTTTCTCGAGGATGGGGGCGGCGGCGCGGAGGATGGCGCGTTCCTCTGGGGTTAGCTCCTGCAGGCGCTGGGCTAGCCAGGCCTCGCGGCGGCGGCGTACCCGGTTCACGAGCGCGCGGCCCTCCGCCGTCACGGTGAGGACCACCTGCCTGCGGTCGGTCGGGTGCGGTGCGCGCTGCACCAGGTTCCGCTCTTCAAGGACCGCGATCACCCGGGTCATCGAGGGAGGCTGCACCTTCTCGTGTTCCGCCAGTTCGCCAGGGGTCATCGCCTGGTGGCGGTCCAGCGCGGCAAGCGCGGCAAGCTGAATGTCGGAAAGGGCCGTTTCGGTCCCGCCGAGTCCGAGGCGCTCCACCCGCAGACGCCGTGCGAGCCTGCTAATCGAAATCCGCATCGCGGTTGCCAATCCCGCGTCCGACCGCGTACCTGCCTGAGGCATCCACCAAGTACATCACGTACGCGAAGCTCGCATAAGGCCGTGCGGCGCAACTGTGCCGCCGCGGGCTGGCAGCGCGCGGCGCGGAGCCGGTTAGCCTTGATGCGTGAGCGAGAACCGGCAGGTCAATCCCGGATCCGGGCGCATGGCGCCACCCCCGCCCCGAGAAGCGGACGACCGCCTTGTGACCGCGGTCATCACGGGCGCGTGGGCGGTCGCCCTCGTGGTCCTGCTGATCGCACGCGACGCGCTGCCCGCGGGATCGCGGTGGTGGCTGTGGACCTGCGCCGCCGGGCTGGTCATGGGGCTTTTCGGACTGTGGTACGTGCCGGTGCTCAAGCGCGGGCGGGCCCGGGCCGGCGCCGCGCGTCAGGTCTCGGCGTCTGACTCCGGGTACGTTTCGCGGGACAGCGGCTCGAAGACGGTCTCCTCGACCGAGACGCCAGGCAGTTCCACCAGGTCATAGCCGAACTCGTCGATCACGGGAGCGGTCGCCTGCGCCGCGGACCCGGCAAGCACGGCCTCCGAGTGCGCCCCGCAGCCGTGGTCGGCCGACACGACCCGGCCGTCGTCCGGGGCGAACGCGTTCCCGCAGGCACCGAAGAGGCGGCCAAGCCCGCCGCTGAGCGGAACGAAGAACCCGCAGCTCACGCAGTTGGCGGGAGCGGCGCGGGACAGCGGGGTCCGCGGCCCGTGCTCGCTTTCGTACCACCGCTCGGCGGTGTCGTCGCGGCCCCATCCGGACAGCACGCGAGACCGTCCCGGGGCGGGAAGTTCCGACGGCTCCTGCGGTCCGGCATCCGCGTCCTCCGCGTCCGTCCGCGGGCTGAACCAGTCGGTCACCGCGTCGTCGCCCTCCAGGACCGCCAGCGGCACCAGGCGCTCGTCGTCCGCGCTGGCCGGCAGCAGGTCGCCGATGCCGACGTCGCCCGGGCGCAGCCGCTCCTGCCAGGGCACCCAGGGCGGCGCGAGCAGGGCGTCAGGACCGGGCAGCAGGACGGTCTCATCCACCGTGACGACCTTGGAGCGCGGCGCGCGGGCCAGCGTGACGGCCCACCGCCATCCCGCGTACGCGGGATCGAGGGACTCGAAGAGCTGGATGACGACGCGATCGCCCGCGGCCTCGGCGGTTATGTGCCCGCCAACCAGGTCAGGGCTTATCCCCGCCTCGCCCGCCAGCGCCTGCCTGGCCAGGTCCACGGCTTCCGCGCAGATCTGATCGGGCTCCTTCGCGCGACTCCGGGTCGTGCTCACGACTACCAATTATCGCTCCTCTGGCGGTCCACCAGCCGTCCGGCGGCGCGTCCTTTCCCATGGGGGTCGTCGCATCGCCGCCGACCAAGAATACTGTGTACATGCGGATGTCCAATGCGCTGCGGCGAGCTGAAGACGCGGCAGTCGCGACTGGCCGCGCATTCAGGTCCGGCACGCAGGCCGGCGGAAGGGCGACCCGCAAGACGGGGCGAGCCGTGCACCGGATCACCGGCGCGCAGGGCATGGGCCGGACGGGCCTGGCCACCCTCATCGAGACGACGGCAACAAGCGGGGCCGCCGACGCGTTCGTCACGGTGGCGCTGGCGGGGACGATCTTCTTCAGCACGTCCGTGGACCAGGCGCGCGGCAAGGTCGTGCTCTTGCTCCTGATCACGATGGCGCCGTTCGCGGTCGTCGCGCCGTTCATCGGGCCGGCGCTCGACCGCATACAGCAGGGCCGTCGCTTCGTGCTCGCCGGCACGATGCTGGCCCGCGGCCTGCTGTGCTACGCGATGTCGGCCAATGTCGCCAACTCGGTGACGCTGCTGCCCGCCGCGTTCGGGATCCTCGTGCTGCAGAAGGCCGGCGGGGTCGTCAAGGCATCGGTCACGCCGCGGCTGCTGCCGGCCGAGATCACGCTGGTGACCGCCAACGCGCGGTCCGGGCTGATATCCCTCGCCACCTCCACGGCGGCGGCGGGCCTCGCCGCGGGCGTGCAGTACGTGGGGGGCGCCGCGTGGACGCTGCGGGTCGGCACCGTGATCTATCTGGGCGCGATGGCCCTCGCGCTGCGACTGCCCGAGCAGGTCGACATCCCGCCGGCCCCAGCGCCGGCCCCGGCTGCGGTCGCGCCCC
>JASHPP010000504.1 GCA_030038035.1 Trebonia sp. | reverse complement strand
CCTCCCTGGCGGGCTTTTTAGCTCCGCCGCAGGTTTTCCCGGGAATTTTGTGGGGATCCTTCCGTCCCGGGGAGCGGCGAACCGCTTGAAGAAGGATCCCGAAAACTCTTTAACTTTCAGCTTTCGGCCATCAGCTCTCAGCCTGTTTGTCCGGCCACGCCACGAAATCTGCGGGCTGCGCATTCGAGCTGAGAGCTAGAAGCGGAAAGCTAATAGCTGCTTTTCAGTCGGCCACCGCGGCAACTTCCGGCGCGGGGGCTTTGCGCGCCAGTTGATCGGCGCGCTTGATGAGCTCCACATCGAGGCACAGCGACTGCAGTTCGCGGATAAGCACGTTGAACGACTCCGGCACGCCCGGCTCGATGGCTGCCTCGCCCTTGACGATGGCCTCGTAGATCTTGGTGCGGCCATAGACGTCGTCGGATTTGGCAGTGAGCAGTTCCTGCAGGATGTATGCGGCGCCGTATGCCTCGAGCGCCCACACTTCCATCTCGCCGAACCGCTGCCCGCCGAACTGCGCCTTGCCGCCCAGCGGCTGCTGGGTGATCATCGAGTACGGGCCGGTGCTGCGGGCGTGGATCTTGTCGTCCACCAGGTGCAGCAGCTTGAGGATGTAGATGTAGCCGACAGAGACGAGGTCCTTGAACGGCTCGCCGGTCCGTCCGTCGAACAGCGTCGTCTTGCCGGTCGAGCCGATCATCTGGTCGCCGTCGCGGTTCGGCAGCGTGGAGCCGAGCAGGCCGGTGATCTCCTCCTCGCGCGCGCCGTCGAAGACGGGAGTGGCGACGTTGGTGCCCGGCCCGCTTGAGTCGGCGCCGATGCCGCGCAGCCGCTGCTTCCACTCCTCTTCCCCGCCGCCGACCTGCCAGCCGGCCTTGGCCACCCAGCCGAGGTGCGTCTCGAGGACCTGGCCGACGTTCATGCGGCCGGGGACGCCGAGCGGGTTGAGCACGATGTCCACAGGAGTGCCGTCGGCCAGGAACGGCATGTCCTCGACCGGCAGGATCTTGGAGATGACGCCCTTGTTGCCGTGACGGCCCGCCAGCTTGTCGCCGTCGGTGATCTTGCGCTTCTGGGCCACGTACACGCGGACCAGCTGGTTGACGCCCGGCGGGAGCTCGTCGCCGTCCTCGCGGGTGAACACCCGGACGCCGATGACCTTGCCCTCCTCGCCGTGCGGCACCTTCAGGCTCGTGTCACGGACCTCCCGCGCCTTCTCGCCGAAGATGGCGCGCAGCAGGCGCTCCTCCGGGGTCAGCTCGGTCTCGCCCTTCGGGGTCACCTTGCCGACCAGGATGTCGCCGTTGACGACCTCGGCGCCGATCCGGATGATGCCGCGCTCGTCGAGGTCGGCGAGCACCTCGTCGGAGACGTTGGGGATGTCCCTGGTGATCTCCTCAGGGCCGAGCTTGGTGTCCCGCGCGTCGACCTCGTGCTCCTCGATGTGAATGGAGCTCAGCACGTCGTCCTGAACCAGGCGCTGGGACAGGATGATCGCGTCCTCGTAGTTGTGGCCTTCCCATGGCATGAACGCGACGAGCAGGTTCTTGCCAAGCGCCATCTCGCCCTTGTCGGTGCAGGGGCCGTCGGCGAGCACCTGCCCTTCCTCGACCCGATGGCCCTCGTCGACGATGGGCTTCTGGTTGAAGCAGGTGCCCTGGTTGGACCGGCGGAACTTCTGCACGTGGTACGTGGTTCGGGTGCCGTCGTCGTTCATCACGGTGACGTAGTCCGCGCACGACTCCTCGACCACGCCCGGCTTTTCCGCGAGGATGACGTCGCCGGCGTCGGTCGCGGCCCGGTACTCCATGCCTGTGCCGACGAGCGGCGCCTCGCTGCGCAGCAGCGGAACGCTCTGCCGCTGCATGTTCGAGCCCATCAGGGCCCGGTTCGCGTCGTCGTGCTCAAGGAACGGGATCATGGCGGTGGCCACGGACACCATCTGGCGCGCGGACACGTCCATGTAGTCGACTTCGTCCGGCGGGATCTGGTCGACCTCGCCGCCCTTGCGCCGTACGAGCACCCGGCTGGTCGCGAAGGCGCCGTCGGCCTTGATCGGCGTGTTCGCCTGGGCGATGACGTGCCGGTCTTCCTCGTCCGCGGTGAGGTAGTCGATGTGGTCGGTGACCCGCCCATTGACCACCTTGCGGTACGGCGTCTCCACGAAGCCGAAGGCGTTGACCCGCGCGTAGGACGAGAGCGAGCCGATCAGGCCGATGTTCGGGCCTTCCGGCGTCTCGATCGGGCACATCCGGCCGTAGTGGCTGGGGTGCACGTCACGGACCTCGAACCCGGCCCGCTCGCGGCTCAGGCCGCCGGGGCCGAGCGCGGACAGGCGCCGCTTGTGGGTGAGGCCGGCCAGCGGGTTGGTCTGGTCCATGAACTGGGACAGCTGGCTCGTGCCGAAGAACTCCTTGATCGACGCGACCACCGGGCGGATGTTGATCAGGGTCTGCGGCGTGATCGCCTCGACGTCCTGGGTCGTCATCCGCTCGCGGACCACGCGCTCCATCCGGGCCAGGCCAAGCCGCACCTGGTTCTGGATGAGCTCGCCGACGGTGCGCAGCCGCCGGTTACCGAAGTGGTCGATGTCGTCGGTCTCGAGCGGGATGATGCGGTCGGCGAGGGCGAGCTCCTCCTCGCCGGCGTGCAGCCGGACCAGGTACTCGATCGTGGAGACGATGTCGTCCTCGGTCAGCGTGCCCTGCCGGATCGGCAGCTCAAGGCCCAGCTTCCTGTTGACCTTGTAGCGGCCGACCTTGGCCAGGTCATACCGCTTGGGGTTGAAGTACAGGTTGTCGAGCAGCGCCTGCGCGGACTCGCGCGTCGGCGGCTCGCCGGGCCGCAGCTTGCGGTAGATGTCAAGCAGCGCGTCGTCCTGGCCGGCCGTGTGGTCCTTCTCCAGGGTTGCCCGCATCGACTCGTAGTCGCCGAACCGCTCAAGGATCCTGGCATCATCCCAGCCAAGCGCCTTCAGCAGGACCGTGACGCTCTGCTTGCGCTTGCGGTCGATGCGCACGCCCACGCTGTCGCGCTTGTCGATCTCGAACTCGAGCCAGGCGCCCCTGCTCGGGATCACCTTGCACGAGTAGATGTCCTTGTCGCTGGTCTTGTCGACCTGGCGGTCGAAGTACACGCCAGGCGAGCGCACAAGCTGGCTGACCACCACGCGCTCGGTGCCGTTGATGATGAACGTGCCCTTGGAGGACATGAGCGGGAAGTCGCCCATGAAGACCGTCTGGCTCTTGATCTCACCGGTCGTGTTGTTGATGAACTCCGCCGTCACGAACATCGGCGCGGAGTACGTCATGTCCTTGTCCTTGCACTCCTCGGCGGAGTACTTGGGCGGCTCGAACCGGTGGTCGCGGAACGACAGGGACATCGTTCCGGAGAAATCCTCGATCGGGCTGATCTCTTCGAAGATCTCTTCGAGGCCCGACTGCTCGGGCACGTCCTTACGTCCCGCCTCCTTGGCGGCCTGGATACGTGCCTTCCACTTGTCGTTGCCGAGCAGCCAGTCGAACGACTCAGTCTGCAGGGCGAGTAGATCGGGAACCTTCAGGGGCTCGCTGATCCGCGCGAAGGACACGCGGCGGGGACCAAGATTCGTGGCGGAGGCGCTGCGCGATGCTGCCAACAGGGGTCCTTCCGAACTTGTCGCGGAACTATCACCGCACGCACGCAAAACGCCCCGCGGCAGAAACCCCAGAGAGGCGACAGAGAGACCGAGGACGTTAGAGTGCAGCGCAAATGGCCAGTGTAGCCAATGACTGCACTGCCTGTCAACGGTACGCCAAAATGTGGTTCACCTTGCTCGTCAGCATCCCCCGTCGGAGGCGAAACGTCAAGCCGAAACGCCACGGTTCGGGAGGGTTAGCCGCGTGATCGATGCCACACGCATGCGGATGTGTAAGGCACAACGATGCCGGGTATGAACGTTATTCCCGCCGCGGGGGCAGAGGTCCGGCGGATGCGCTCGCAAGCAGCCGGAGCCGGCCTGGCAGCCGGTGCCCGGGGGGAAGCCGACGGCGCCGCCCGGAGGATTGGGGTCCGGGCGGCGCCGCCGCGGTTGATGCGGAACCTGCGGCTACTTGACCGTTACCTTGGCGCCGGCGCCCTCGAGGGCGGCCCTCGCCTTGTCCGCGGCGTCCTTGTTGACCTTCTCAAGCACGGTCTTCGGCGCGCCGTCCACCAGGTCCTTGGCCTCCTTCAAGCCCAGGCTGGTCAGCGACCGCACCTCCTTGATGACCTGGATCTTCTTCTCGCCGGCGGCCTCGAGAATGACGTCAAACTCGTCCTGCTCCTCGACCTCCTCGGCCGCGGCGCCGCCAGCGCCGCCGGCCGCCGGAGCGGCGGCGACCGCGACCGGAGCGGCGGCCTTGACGTCGAACGTCTCCTCAAAAGCCTTCACGAAATCGGACAGTTCAAGGAGGGTCATCTCCTTGAACGCGTCAAGCAGTTCGGCGCTGCTGAGCTTCGCCATGATCGTTTCCCTTCGTTCCTTAGTCCTGGGTCTGTGTCTGCGTGTCGGGCGTGTCGGGCGTGTCCGGCGCCTCGGGCGTGTCCGGCGTGTCCGGCGTGTCCGCGGCGGGGGCGGGCGCGCCGGCCTCGAGCTTGGCGCGCAGCGCGTCGGCCAGCAGCGCCAGCTGCGTCGGCAGCGCGTTGAACGTCGCCGCGGCGCTCGCCATGGACGCCTTCATCGCCCCGGCCAGCTTGGCCAGCAGCACCTCGCGCGGCTCAAGGTCGGCCAGCTTGCCGACCTCTGCCGCGGTGAGCGCCTTGCCGTCGAGCACGCCGCCTTTGATCACGAGCAGCGGGTTCGCCCTGGCGAAGTCCAGCAGGCCCTTGGCCGCCTGCGCGACGTCCCCGTCGACGAACGCGATAGCGGACGGCCCCGACAGCATCGGTGCGAGCTGGTCACCCAGCCCGGCTTCCTGAACCGCGATCTTGGTGAGCGTGTTCTTCACCACCGCGAACGTGGCGTTGCCCTTGAGCGAACCGCGCAGCTGCGACAGCTGGGCCACAGTCAGCCCGCGGTACTCGGTAAGCACCGCACCGCTCGACTCCCGGAACCTGCCGGTGAGCTCTTCGACCGCCGCGGTCTTCTCGGCGTTTGCCATGAGCCTCCTTTCCCTGTGCTGGCCCAGGGGGGCGACCCCCTGGAACCCCCGAAGGGGTCGCGCCTGTCATGTCGGTCCCCGAAGACACGAACGCCCCGGGCGCAGGGCGCCCGGGGCGTTTGCCGCGCCTGGCTCGCCCGTCAAAGACGGGCATGCCCGCGGCGGCTGAGGCTCACGGTCACCTGCGCGGGATGTCCGTCCACGGGGGCACTGGCCCCCGCCGGAACCTTCGGCGCAGCCATCAGGCTGCGCATCCAGCGGTCTTCGGCGTAGCAGATTCTACGTGCTGTATTCCGCGCGGCCAAATCGCGCCCGCGCAGGCTAGGCGGCCGGCTCGGCTTCCTCGATGAAGCCGCGGGTCTTGCTCGGGTCGACCGGGATGCCGGGCCCCATCGTGGTGGTGAACGTGACCTTCTTCAGGTAACGGCCCTTCGCGGCGGCCGGCTTGAGCCGGATCACCTCATCGAGCGCGACCGCGTAATTCTGCAGCAGCGCCCTCTTGTCGAACGACGCCTTGCCGACCACGAAGTGCAGGTTGCCGTGCCGGTCGGTGCGGAACTCGATCTTGCCGCCCTTGATCTCGGTCACCGCGCGGCCCACGTCAGCGGTGACGGTCCCGGTCTTCGGGTTCGGCATCAGGCCACGCGGGCCGAGCACCCGGCCGAGGCGGCCGACCTTGCCCATCAGGTCCGGCGTGGCAACCACCGCGTCGAAGTCGAGGAACCCGCCCTGGATGCGCTCGATCAGGTCGTCCGAGCCAACGTAGTCGGCGCCAGCGGCGGATGCCTCCTCGGCACGGTCGCCGGTGGCGAACACGAGCACACGGGCGGTCTTCCCCGTGCCGTTCGGCAGATTGACGGTGCCGCGGACCATCTGGTCCTGCTTGCGCGGGTCCACGCCGAGCCGGAGGTTCACCTCAACAGTCGGGTCGAACTTCGTCACCTGGGTCGCCTTGGCGAGCTCCATCGCATCCGCCGGGCTGTACAGCCGCGTGCGGTCAACCTTCTCCGCCGCGTTCAGATATGCCTTGCTGCGCTTCATAGTGCTCTCCCTGGAATGGAAGTCGTGGTCGTCTGGGCCCGCGCCAGGCCCTGCCACCTACGTATTGGAGATTGTGAGGGGAGGACGTCAGCCCTCGATCTTAATGCCCATCGAGCGGGCGGTTCCCGCGATGATCTTCTCGGCGGCCTCGATCGTGGTCGCGTTCAGGTCGGGCATCTTGGTCTCTGCGATCTGCCGCAGCTGCGCCGCGGTCAGCGAGCCGACCTTGGTCCTGTGCGGCTCCTTGCTGCCCTTGTCGACGCCGGCGGCCTTCTTGATCAGCTCGGGCGCGGGCGGCGTCTTGGTGATGAACGTGAACGACCGGTCCTCGAAGATGGAGATCTCGACCGGGATAATGTTGCCTCGCTGGGATTCGGTCGCAGCGTTGTACTGCTTCACGAACTCCATGATGTTGACGCCGTGCGGGCCCAGCGCGGTACCGACGGGCGGGGCCGGGGTGGCCGCGCCGGCCGGCAGCTGCACCTTGACGATGGCAGCGAGCTTCTTCCTTCTTGGCGGCATGAGTGTGGCATTCCTCTCAGATCTTGGAGACCTGGTCGAATGAGAGCTCGACAGGCGTCTCCCTGCCGAAGATCGACACGAGCACCTTGAGCTTCTGCGTGACCGGGTTGACCTCGTTCACGGTCGCGGGAAGCGTCGCGAACGGGCCATCCATAACGGTAACCGATTCGCCGACTTCATATTCCGGCGCCGACTTCTTGGCGGTCGCCGCCTGCGCTCCCGCCGCCTCCGCCGGGGCCGGGGCGAGCAGCGCGGCGACCTCGCTGAGCGGCAGCGGCGACGGACGGCTGGACAGGCCGACGAACCCCGTGACGCCCGGGGTGTTCCTGACCACGGCCCAGGACTCGTCCGTGAGGTCCATCCGGACCAGGATGTATCCGGGCAGCACCTTCTCGTTGACCGTCTGCTTCTTGCCGCTCTTGATCTCGGTCACCTGGTGGGTGGGAACCTCGATCTGGAAGATGTAGTCCTCCATGTTGAGCGACATGATCCGGCTTTCCAGGTTGGTCTTCACCCGGTTCTCGTATCCGGCGTACGAGTGCACCACGTACCAGTCGCCGGGCTGCATGCGCAGCTCACGCATGAACTCGGCCAGGGCGTCGGGCTCCTCGGCGGGAGCCGGCCCTGCCCCAAGGGCAGCCTCGTCCTGGGCGACCTCCTCAGCGAAGCCGGAGTCGTCGTCGGTCACGTCGGCTGCCTCCCCACCCGCTGCGCCGGTCGCCGCGTAATCGTCGGTGTGCAGTTGGGAATCGGACACGGTCACTCACTCTCTTCTGTGCTCGCTGGGCCAGCGCTCGCTCGGCCACTCGCCCGGCGAGAGACCCCGTAGTCATCGTCCCACGCTGTGTGCGCGGCGCGAAGCGACCGCGGGGCGTCCGCGATCCGGCGTCAGCCGAAGACCGCGAATATCAGCTTGGTGAACGCGGTGTCCAGGCCCAAGACTATGGCGCTCATGATGATCACGAACACGAGCGCGACCGCCGTGTAGGTAATGAGCTCATGGCGGGTCGGCCAGATCACCTTCCGGAGTTCCGCAGCGACCTGCCTGGTGAACAGGGCGGGAGTGATCCGGTCCCGCTTCGCGGCACGCCCGGCCCCACTCCGTCGCTCCGCGCTCTGGCCTCGCGTCTGGGTCGCCATGTCCTCACCTGTACAGCACTGAACGGATCTCCACGCGCCGGTCAGCCGGACCTCACAGGTCCTGCCGGTCTGCGCTGGCAGGGCAGGAGGGACTCGAACCCCCAACCGCCGGTTTTGGAGACCGGGACTCTACCAATTGAGCTACTGCCCTCCGGTTTGCAATCACCAGAGTGTACGTCGAACGCGCCCCTTCCGTCGAACCAACGCAGCAGAGCCGCCAGATCACGAAACCAGTTGGAGGTCGTCCGGCCGTAGGTGACACGATGGGTGCATGCCAACCACGAGAATATCGGCCCGGGTGTCGGCGATCTCCGAGTCCGCCACCCTGGCCGTAGACGCGAAAGCCAAGGCGCTGAAGGCGGCCGGCCGGCCGGTCATCGGGTTCGGCGCCGGCGAGCCGGACTTCCCGACGCCCGGCTACATCGTCGAGGCCGCGCAGAAGGCGGCGGCGGAACCCAGGTTCCACAAGTACACCCCGGCCGCCGGCCTGCCCGAACTGCGCCAGGCCATCGCCGACAAGACCGCCCGTGACTCCGGCCTCATCGTGACCGCGGACCAGGTGCTTGTCACCAACGGCGGCAAGCATGCGGTGTACCAGACGTTCGCCACGCTGCTCGACGACGGGGATGAGGCGCTGCTCCCGGCGCCGTACTGGACCACTTACCCGGAGGCGATCGCACTGGCCGGCGGCGTGCCGGTGCCGGTATACACCGACGAGAGCAGCGGCTACCTGGCCTCGGTACAGGCCCTCGACGCGGCCTGCACCGCGCGGACCAAGCTGCTCATCTTCGTCTCCCCATCGAACCCGACGGGTGCGGTGTACCCGCCTGAGCAGGTTAAGGCGATCGGCGAGTGGGCGTCCGCCAGGGGAATCTGGGTGGTCACCGACGAGATCTACGAGCACCTCGTCTACGGGGACGCGACGTTCTCCTCGATCCCGGTGCTGACGCCGGAAATCGCCGACCGCTGCGTGGTGCTCAACGGCGTGGCGAAGACCTACGCCATGACCGGCTGGCGGGTCGGCTGGATGATCGGCCCCAAGGACGTGATCAAGGCCGCGACCAACTTGCAGAGCCACGCGACGTCGAACGTCGCGAACGTGTCCCAGGCGGCGGCGCTTGCCGCGGTGTCCGGCGACCTGTCCGCGGTGGCGGTCATGAAAGAGGCGTTCGACCGGCGCAGGAAGACGATGGTCCGGATGCTCAACGAGATTCCTGGCGTCGTGTGCCCCGAACCGCTCGGCGCGTTCTACGCCTACCCAAGCGTCAAGGCGGTGCTCGGCAAGGAGATCGCGGGCAAGCGGCCGCAGACCTCGTCCGAGCTGGCCACTCTCATCCTGGACGAGGTCGAGGTCGCCGTCGTGCCCGGCGAGGCGTTCGGGACGCCGGGATACTTCCGGCTTTCGTACGCCCTGGGCGACGCTGACCTGGAAGAAGGCGTCGGCCGGATAGGCAAGCTGCTCGCCGGGGCTCGCTAGTTAATCCCGGGGGGGCGACCCCCCGGAACCCCCCGGCTGCTTTTCCCCGGGGGGACGACCCCCCGGACCCCCCGGCTGCGCCTTGACGGCGCACTTGCCGCACGGGGCGCTTGCGGATCGCTGCTCGTCCGGGGGGACCCCCGGACCCCCCGGCTGCGCCTTGACGGCGCACTTGCCGCAGGGGGCGCTTGCGGATCGCTGCTCGTCCGGGGGGACGACCCCCCGGACCCCCCGGCTGCGCCTTGACGGCGCACTTGCCGCAGGGGTGCTTGCGGATCGTGAGTTCACGTTCCGGGCGGCGCACTTGCTCCGGGGATCCTGGCGGATCGTGAGCTCACGTCCAGGCGGCCCGCACCGTCGGGGAGAATTGCGGGATGGCGCACGATTTGTCGGCGCTGCCCAAGGCGCACCTGCACCTGCACCTGACCGGGGCGATGCGTCACTCGACGATGGTCGAGCTCGCGCAGGCGCGCGGAGTCGCCCTGCCACC